>JADGCO010000037.1 GCA_015228935.1 Magnetococcales bacterium
ATTACGAAAAAAAATACGCCGCCCACGGCCCGGTTGCCGTGGTCTGCCGCAAGCGTGGCGACAAACCCGGGGATGACCTCTACAAATTGCACAACATTCAATATCTGAAAGAGACTCAGGAGTTTGCCACCCGGGACCAGGATCCAGAGAAGGTTTATGATCCCCCAACCGGCTGGTCATGATCTTTCGGTGGATCAGGACTCTTTGCGGGAGGTATAGCGGGTCCGAACCACGCCATCCAATTGCAGACCGAAATCCGGATAGCTTTTGACAACCCGGGTGAAATCACTCCTGCTCAACACGTAGAGATCGCAGAAGGTAATGGCCCGCACCGTGGCTGTTCTTTCCACATCCCGCAACAGGGCCACTTCCCCGAAGAAGGAACCGGCCCGCAGCTTGACCAGCGGATGTCCTTCCGGGGTCAGGACCTCCACCACACCGTGACTCAGGAAAAACATTTCATCGCCTTTGTCGCCGGCGCGAATCACCTGTTCGCGTGGGGTGCAGATACGGGTGGTCAGACACTCGACCATATCCGACAGACACTCTTCGGAGGCCTGGGCAAAAAAGGGCACGTTGCGCAACATGACCATGTTGACGTACCGGTTGATTTCCCTTTGCAACTCTGGCGGCAGCTCCTGAAGAATTTCGGAGGTCAAAGCCGCCCTTTCCGTCATGAAATGATTGTAGAAGCTGAAAATATCACCCTGGAGACGCAAGGGGATGTTGTACTGTCGCATGAAGGCAGAGAGGGCAGCGAATTTTTCCTGGCGCCGGTTTTCGAACGAGTTGGCGTTGGCGATGGTGGTGGAAATGTTGCCGATGATGAAACCATACATGCCGATGCCGACCACCATTACCAGGGTGGCATAGATGCGTGAAATATCCGTCGTGGGCGTAATATCTCCATAGCCGACCGTCGCCACGGTGACCACGAGCCAATACATGGCCTGGATGTAGATGGAGAGCGGCTCCTTGTTGGGCGTTTCGTGGAGAAGGATCCAGCCACAGGCCAGGGCATTGAGTCCCATGACCACCCAGAACAACATTTTCAGCACTTTCAACCGGTGACTGGCCCCCAATCGGATGGTGTCAACCAGGGCATGTTCGGTATGAGAACGCAGGTCGGCCATGACACTGGGAACCAGCACGAGACGCAGGGCGCGTGTCAAACGCACGGTGCGTATCAAGGCCAGCGCTTGCGGATCGTTGCCAAAATAGAACAAACACAACAGATCCCAGGGAATTGTGGAAATGAGATCGATGATAAACCGGCTCTTCAAATAGCGTCTGCGGATGGCATGGATATCCGTGATCTGTTCACCATCCTTCAGAAAGGGGGTGTGAAAGTTGACATACATATCCACCATGAAAAATATGGTCAAAACCACATCCAGCATGTAGGACCAGTCGGGAATATCCAGTTTGAGAGCGATTTCAATCGGTACGGAAAGTCCATACCAACTGACCGCCATGAGAATGACGTAGTCCCAATAGATGCGGAAGCGTCCCTTGGGTATCAGGAAGGATTGTTTCTTTTCGGACATGCGGCCCATCCACACTGAAAATTCAGATCGTCAAACTTTCCACATGGCTCCAGACGGGACACACCCCCAAAACGCCCATCCCACCCGGCTACATCGCAATTATGGAGTCAGACCTGAGCGTCCGTAAAGGGTCTGTTAAAAAATTTTCGATCTGGATTGTTGTGGATTTCACAACCGAAGGAGTGACCAGACCGCAAAGAGTGGCCAGACCAGAGGATTGACCTGGAATCATCCGATACAAAAGGACTGCAAACAGAATGGCCGGAGATGATTCGGCAATCTCCGGCCATGATTCTGCATGCCCGGCTGGACATGCCTGAACTGAAATTCGGAAAGGATCCAGGGATACCTGGGATCCTTGCCGTGGGATCAGATTTGATTCCGTATGCGACTGCCGCTCGTGGCGACTGCCGATTGAAAGGCAACCAGATTGCCGAAGCTTTCCACGGGAGTCTCATAGAAGAGCCGTTCCAGGTGTTCTGCTGCATCGACGGCCTCATCCCGGGTCAATCCTTCCGCAATGACCCGGCCATTATGGCACAGGAAAAAACCAACTCCACCATCGTCAATACGAAAATGCTTCATGATACGTCCTCCTTCTTTCTTTTTATATAGCCTTCCGTAGATGCCACTCGGCACGCCCTGTGTCTCGCAAAACAAATGCCAAACAAATAAATTTTGTTGAACAAAAATTAAATCAACAAGTTGGCTACACCCGGCCTTGTTTCATGCTTCCTTTCAACCGGAACTCCCCTCCCGGGAACAGTGACTATCGGCAAGGAATGCCGGGCGGATGGGAAAATTGTGACCCGGCTGCACACGGAAAAAAAATGTCCCGCAAATCAAATCCTGGCATCAGGATGGTTTCTTATGATCGACAGAAATGGCATACTGCATCGTTCGAGAGTGTCCAGCGCCCGACAGGAGCCTGTGTCACCCAATGATCTGGACACCCAAGCCGGATATCGGTCCGATCAAGACAAACCAAACGGTTCGGATCCCCTTGTCGTGCTGATTCTGCAATGAGGCTGACCCCATGAGGATTTTGATCGTCGATGACCAGTTCAACAATCGCATGCTGCTGGAAAAAATCCTGACCAAATACGGCTCCTGCGATTTTGCCGCCAATGGTCTGGAGGCTGTGGAAACGTTCCAGTTTGCCCTGGAAGATGGCAACCCCTACAACCTCGTATGCCTGGATATCATGATGCCCGTCATGGATGGCCAGGAAGCCCTGGCACGCATGCGGGAAATCGAGGACAAAAGCGGTATCAGCTCTTCCTCTCCGGCGGTGATTTTCATGATCAGCGCCCTGGATACCGAAGAACAGGTCGTCAAGGCCTTTTTCCGGGGAGGCTGCAACGATTACATCACCAAACCGGTCACAACGGCCAAGATTTTGCAGAAACTCAAAGAGTACGGTCTCGTCTCCGAGTAGGCTCCATCCGGATTCCGGCAGGGTCAACCCCGGAAACCTCTTGTCGTGGATATTCCATCATGGATTCATTGCTGATCGTCGAAGATTCGCGGAGCTTCGCCTCCCTGCTCAGAAGTCGCCTGCAGGCAACCTTTCCCTGTGAAGTGATTCTGGCCCGTGACTATGCCGAGGCCCAAAAATGGGTCACATCGAAACGGGGCGGCTGTTTTCTGGGTATCCTCGATCTGCATCTTCCCGACGCCCAGGATGGCGAAATCGTCGATCTGATCCTCTCACACAAAATTCCCGCCATCGTTTTGACTGGAGAGTTCAAGGAGGATTTGCGCAGCAAGGTCCTTTCCAAGGGAGTGCTGGACTATTTCATCAAGGATAGCGTTCACGTCATTGATTCGGTCATTTATTTTATCCAGCGCCTGCGGCAGAACCAGAATATTCAGGTCCTGGTGGTGGACGACTCCCGCAGTTTTCGTTTCAGCCTGTGCCGGTTTTTGCGTCTGTATGGTTTCAAGGTGCTGGAGGCAGCCGACGGCAAACAGGCCTTGCAGGTCCTGGATGAAAACAATGTGCGCATGGTGATCTCCGACTACGAAATGCCGGGCATGGATGGTTTCCAGTTGACCAAACAAATCCGCGCCAAATATCCCCGCGACCACGTGGCCGTCATCGGTCTCTCCTCGCATGGAGACATGAATCTCGCCGCACAGTTCATCAAGGCCGGAGCCAACGATTTCTTGATCAAACCGTTTCGCAATGAAGAACTGTTCTGCCGCGTCTCGCAAAACGTCGAGCTGATCGAAAAATATGAAGCTCTGGAAGGCCTGGTTCAGGAACGCACCAAACGTCTGGAAGAGACCCTCGTCAAACTCCGCAGCCGGGAAAATCACCTCAAATCAGTCCTGGAAAGTGCCCTGGATGCCATCGTGACCATCGACAAGGACGGACGCCTGGTCGATTTCAATCCGGCAGCGGAAAAATTGTTCGGCTACAGCCGCGACCAACTGCTGGGTAAACCCATTACCGATACGATCATGCCCCCGCACGCCCGCGATGCCCACAATGCGGCGTTTTCCCGGCGGCTTACCTTGGGAGAAGAGACCGTCAACCTGAAACGACGGGTCGAAGTCCAGGGTTTGCGACGGGATGGTCTGGTAATCGACCTGGAAATGGCTCTGACCTCCCTGAGCAACGATGGCCGCCTGTTCTTCACCGGCTTCATGCACGACATCACCGAACGCAAGCAGCTCGTCAAATCCCTGGAAGAAACCTTGACCGTGGCCGAGTCGGCCAACCGGGCCAAAAGCGAATTCCTGGCCAACATGAGCCATGAAATCCGTACCCCCATGAATGCCGTCATCGGCATGACGGATCTGCTTCTGGAAGGAAATCCCTCGCCAGAGCAGCGAGAATATCTTGAAATTGTTCAGAATTCTTCCAGATCCCTGCTGGAGCTGATCAATGGCATTCTGGACCTTTCCAAAATCGAGGCCGGCCACCTCAAACTGGAACAGATTCCCTTCGATCTGTTGGGCCGGGTCGAAAACGCCTGCGAGGGATTGGCCGTCAAGGCCCACCAGAAAGATCTCGATCTGCTGTGCCATGTGGCGCACGATCTTCCGGAAACCCTGGTCGGCGACCCGTTGCGCCTCAATCAGGTGTTGATCAACCTGCTCAGCAATGCCATCAAGTTTACCAATGCTGGAGAAGTGGTGTTGCGGGTGCGCGCTGCCCAGCCGGGCGATGTGCCGGGCAACAAGGTGCGTCCACCGGGATTGGGCAATCGGGCCATGCTCCATTTTTCCGTCACGGATACGGGTGTCGGTATCCCGCGTGATCGACAGGAAAAAATATTTGAACGCTTTACCCAGGCAGACGGTTCCACAACGCGACAGTTCGGAGGATCCGGGCTGGGGTTGACCATCAGCCGCAGTCTGGTAGCCATGATGAGCGGCGAAATGTGGGTGGAAAGCGAAGAGGGATTTGGCAGCACGTTTCATTTCACGGCTGAATTCGGTCTGGGCAAGCGGGGATCCGATCAACCAGGCCGCATCATGGAGGACCGGGTTGGTCATCCGGCAACCGAACAACTGGCTGCCCTCTCCATCCTGACAGTCTGGAAAAGTGCTGTCGGCCGGGAGATCGTGCGGGAAATCCTGACCCACGCCGGTGCCCATGTCCAGGAGGCCTCCGATGTGCCCGAAATGATGGAAGCCCTTGAACGGGCGAAAAAGCGCATGCGTCCCTTTGATGTCCTGGTTCTGGATCATGGTGTCCTGGATCAGGACAACCAGCCGCCGGAGGCGTGGCGCGCCCATGCGGGCTGGCATGGCAATGCGGTTCTTTTGTTGCCGACCCATCTGCGTCTGGAAGATGTTGAAAATGCCTGTCGCCTGGATGGTCAGGTTTGCTGTCGCAAACCCATCAAAAAATTTGCCCTGTTGCGCACCGTCAAACAGACCATGGGTATTGTCGCGTCCCAGGAACCTGCCAAACTTGTCGTCAAGACCGAACCCGCAGCCAAGCCCATGGAGAATCCCAGCCGCATTCTTCTGGTCGAGGATCTGGTCAACAATCAAAAACTGGCCCTGGCCATTCTGGAGCGGGCCGGACACCGGGTCACGGTGGCCAACAATGGCATGGAAGCCCTGGATGCCATGGCCAATGCCGATTTCGATCTGATCCTGATGGACCTGCAAATGCCTGAAATGGATGGCCATGAAACCACCCGGGTCATTCGGGCCGGGGAAGGTCCCATGATCGGCAAGAAGGAAATTCCCATCATCGCCGTGACGGCCCACGCCCTGGAAGAGGAGAGACAGCGTTGTCAGACAGAGGGCATGAACGGCTTCTTGCGCAAACCCTACCGTCCACAGGAACTGATCGACGCCATCAATCCCTTCCTGGCCAAATCGACTGCCGCCCGGCGACCACCACCACCCAAGATCATCAAAACCAGTGAAACACCCGTCCTGAAACCCGTGGTGGGTGATGCGGCAGACTTTGTCCGCAACCGGGAAATTTTCCTGAAGGAAGGACCCGACAAGTTGCGTTCCCTGCAACATCAACTGGAAATCAAGGACCCCATGCAGGCCCGCAAGGCCGCCGAATGGATCAAGAATGCCGCTACTGATGTGGGAGCATCGCGGGTGCGCATCAAGGCCATGTTGCTGGCCGGCAAGGCAGAAATGAAAAACTGGACCGAGTCCGAAACCATCTTTGCCGATCTCACCCAGGAAGTGGAAAAAGCCTTGGAAATGCTTGCAGAAACGTCCGTTTCCTGAACCCGGGAGGTTCTGCTGCGTCCGCCAAAACTGTGCCGCTGTACGATTGCATCTGGCGTGCAGAGATGAACTTCTTGTTGAAATAAAGACTGGAGGGGAACAGAATGGCCGAAATGTCCAGGATTGCTGACTTCAGGGATATCGGTGCGATTGGTACGGATCAACCCAGGCAGTCGTCCAGCGGTGGCAGCAGTGGAGGAGAGGGTGGGATGGAAGCACGAGTCGCCAAACTTGAATCGGATGTCAGCCACATTCAGACAGATGTGGCGGAGCTGAAGGCAGATATTCGGGAAATTCGGACGGATGTTGGCTTGTTGAAAAATGACGTTGCCGCCATCAAGGCAACGTTGACCGCAGAATTTGCCGCCGTGCGTCGTGAGATGTCCCATTTTGCCACCAGGGATGAGGTCAAGGCCGAGATTAATTCTGTCAAGGCCGAGATCGGTTCTGTCAAGGCCGAGATCAGTTCTGTTAAGGTCGAGGTCAATTTTATCAAGGCCGAGATCAATTCTGTCAGGACTGAAGTCAGTTCTGTCAGGGCTGAAGTCAATTCTGTCAGGACTGAAGTCAGTTCTGTCAGGACTGAAGTCAGTTCTGTCAGGGCTGAAGTCAGTTCTGTCAGGGCTGATATCAGTGCCTTGGGAATGAAAATGGTGATGTGGTACATCGGTTCCACCTTCACGCTGGCCGGGCTTGTTGTCGCGGCACTCAAGCTTCTCCGCTGATTTTTTCTGCCAGCGATTTCGAATGGTAACCCACGATGACTTGGCCCATTGCCACGATGCGCTTCGTCTTATCCGAGAACTAATTGATTTTTAAGTATTTTCAAGCCAGGTGCATGATGCTTCTTCGGATGTGGAATTGTCATGTAAATTCAAGATGAACTGGTCATGGCAAGGCACCACCGAATTTTCCCGGAAACCATACTGCAAAATGGACGGGGTCAAAACGGGGGGATAAAATTGGTTGGGGTATCCCAGGGAATTTTTTGTTCCGGATCCATCCAGGTGGGAACCAGGCCGGCCAGCAGACGGGCCACTTCCAGGACCGAGTTGGGCGTGGGAAAGCGACGGACATGGACCCCATCGAACCGGCTGGGAAAGTTGTATCCCCCATAGGCTGAATAGAGGTAACGATACACGGAGCGTGCCTTGAGAAAAGCCTCCCGGGTGATGTTTTTGCCATGCACGCCGAATGGAAAGGCAAAATGGTGAACCGGTTCGTCCAGGATCTCTTCCAGTATTTCCCGACTGCGCTGCAATTCAAAATCGACCTGCGGCCCCGTATTCTGCCCCAGATCGGCGTGCCACATGGTGTGGGAACCGATGCCGAAACCACGGCGACGCAAAGTTCGCACATCATCCGCTGTCAATAGATCAAATCCCAACGGCGTTGCCCGTTCCAGCATCAATCCAGGCGAAATGAACAACGTCGCCGGATGACCGTGCATTTCCAGCCAGGGCAGGGCCGTGATCAGGTCGCTTGCATAACCGTCATCGATGGTAATGGCCACGGCCAGGCGGGAATTGTGGCCACTGGCCAAACGCCGGACGGCCATGTCCAGGGAGATCACTTCCGCATGTTGATGTATGAAGGTGATCTGACGGACAAACTCTTCCAGGGGCAGGGTGATGCCATGCCCATGATCGTTGGCGGTGCGATGATAGTACAAAACCACGATGGGGGCATCCCCGACGGCGATCCGATGCGCCAGGTGTTCCTGACCGGCCTGACGGGATTGGAGGTATTGAGCAGACTCCTGGAGAATGGCACCGGACCGCTCTTCCGAAGCGTGATGCCGGTACCGCGGCATTTCCAGGATCCGCTGCCGGCGCTGCCGGGCCACCCGACCAGAAAAAATGTTCGCAAAACCGGCCTGGGGGTCCGGATGGAACGAGTGTCCACGTCCACCTGGCAGGGTCAGGGGCGCACGGCCGATCAAACCGGCTTGATTGGCACAAAAATTTTGCATCCATTCCCGGATCAGAAGCAGACTCGACTGTGTCCCCAGAATGGCCAGGCTTTCCAGGGTCGCACAAGGCTCAATGGCGAGAAGACGTTGGGCGGCAATTTCGCCGGCAGCCCGCTCTGGAGACCCCCACCAGCGCAGGGTCAACAGGATGTGTTCGCGAGCGGTCAGGAGTTCCAGGAGACCCGGTTGCCAGGCAATCCTGCCGGGCAGCAACGGTCCACCATAAACCTGCAAGGATCCCAGATGGGGTACCTGCAACAAGGAGGTCTCCGACCAGCCGTCTGCCAGGACGATGCCCAAATCCGGTTGGCGGCGTGCCAACTCCCTGCCGATGCTCCGGGGAGAGTCGGCATCCAGGCAATCACAGGCAATTCCAAAGTCCTGACACCAGGCAACCCAGGAAGCCGGAGTCACGGCACGGGCCGGATAATCTGCCGTAAACGCCTGCTCCACAGCCCGGACGGCCTGCCGGATCGGCAAATCCGGACCCCGCTCTGCCCAGTATCCTGGAAAACGATAGATTCCCCGTTTCAACAGGCTTTTCCGGTGCCCCGAGCAACATCGACCACTGGCCACCACAACCCCGTCCAGAATCACTCCGCGCATGCCAGCCAGTTCACGCACCAGCCAGAGAGGACCGGGGGCCGGTGATGCCGCCACGAAAAAGATCAATTTGAGTGGACGCATCACAAACAGTTCATTTGATGTTGTACTGGTCCAGTTTCCGGTACAGATTGCTGCGGCTCATACCCAATATTTTGGCCGCAACGATTTTTTTCCAATGTGCCGCTTCCAGGGCTTGAAGGATCCGTCCTTTTTCATCCGGATCCTCATCAGGATTGATGGACGAAGCTGCCGGAAGATGTTTTTCGGCTGCATCGTGATCAGGCGATTTCACCGGTTTCGCACTCCTGGAATCCATTTTTTCCGGAGTGATTCTGTCGGGAAGAATGTCATTTGAAACGATTTCTTCGAGATCGTTTGACCCGGCATTGTTTTCCCCGAAATAATAAGGAGAAAAGTCAGACGAATCGATCTCCCTGTGGAGGGCGGTGAGTCGTTCGGGAACCTCTCCACTCAGGATATCACCGGCACCGGTTTTGTTGAATTTCTGGTACTCCCTGGGCAGATGTTCCATCCGGATTTCATTTTGACGGCAAAAGGCAAAGGCATGTTCGATGACATTTTCCAGTTCCCGAATATTGCCAGGCCAGGCATGCTTCTGGAACAGATCCATGACCGTATGATCCAATCTGTTGATGTGTTTGTTGTGTTTGGTATTGAATTTTTGCAAAAAATGCTGGGTCAGAAGGGGAAGATCGTCGGACCGTTCCCGCAGGGGAGGCAGGTGGATTTCGACCACCTTGAGACGGAAATAGAGATCTTCGCGAAACTCTCCTTCAAGGATGCGTTTTTGCAGATCACGATTGGTGGCGGTGATGATCCGGACATTGACCTTGACCGTGCGCGACTCCCCGACCGGCTCGAACTCCCGTTCCTGGATGATGCGCAGAAGACGGGTCTGCATGGAGTGTGGAATATCCCCGATTTCATCCAGAAAGATGGTCCCCTTGTCGGCCATTTGAAAACGGCCCATGCGGTTTTTGATGGCACCGGTAAACGCCCCCTTGACATGACCGAACAGTTCATCTTCGAGAAGAGACTCCGGCAATCCCGAACAATTGACCTTGATGAAGGGTCCGCCTCTGCGGCGACTCTCCGCGTGCAGGGCCTCGGCAATGAGTTCCTTGCCGGTACCGGATTCGCCGGTGATCAGGATGGTGGTATCCATGCCGGCAACATCTTCGATGAGATTGTAGATTTCCATCATGCGGGCGTTCTGGCCAATGAGGCGATGAAACCGGCTCCGCGGACCGCGCAATGGACCTGGTCCAGTGTGCCGGGTGTGATCGTAAACCACAAACACCACCCCATCAAAACGCCCGGCATTGCCCCAGATTGGTGCGGCAGAGACTTGCATGGAAAGGGACTGTTGATCCTGTTCAAGGGTGCAGGAACGTTCCTCCCGGCGCACGGCCTGACGATTTTCGACAATCCGCTGAAAAATTTCTTCCAGATAGGAACCACACGGCGTCAGTTCCGCAATGGTGATGGGACGTCCGGTATCGGGGGGAAAGCCGCACAAACGGTGGGCAGCCTCATTGGCATTGAGAACAATCATGTTTTCATCGACCAGAATGACAACCTCTTCGACCCCGTCCATGACGGCATCCAGTTGCTGACGCAAAAGGTGGCGCCGCCCGGATACGGCCCGAAACTCCAAGGCCTGTTGGATGGATTTCAATAACCGGGTCGAGGTGACAGGATCGGTCAGATGATCGAAGACCAGAATGGTGATGCCTTCGGAGACGGGTTTGCCACCAACCAGCAGCAGGGGTGCGCCCAGACTCAGCTTCTGGATTTTTCCCAGCCATTCCGGGTCCGGGCCATGGGCCGGGACTCCGACCAGAATGAGATCGAAAGCACCGCCGGTCAGGGCATCCACCGTCGAATCCCTTCCCCGGATGGTCTTGACCTGGAAATTTGTTCCAGACAGCCAAGCTTCAACGGGAACCGGCAGATCGGCCTCTTCGCGTACAATCAAAATGCGGGGCCTGTAGGTCATCGATATCACTCCGCTCCAGCCTGATGACGGGTCAGGGTTCGGGAGTCCATCCCAAACCATCCCTGGTGTATGTCCAGGTTCGTATCCGCCAGGGTTGCCGATTTCGCCTGTCCATTTCCGCCTGTCCATGTCACTTCCGCTCGAACCTGATGACGAATCAGGGTCCGGGCGTTTGTCCCAAACCAGCCAAGGATTATCTCCAGATTTGTGTCCACCAGAGCTTTCGATTCCGCATGACGGGCAAAAAGGAGCTGCTCTGCCTCGCGGATGAGACACTGTCCAAGAGTATGTCCCAGACCGACCATGGGACACTCCAGGCTTGTGTCCATGAAGGTTTCCGGTATTTGTCTGAAGCTCACAGCCGCAAGGGTTTTCGGCTCTGTCTGATGGCCAAAAAGGAGCTGTTCCGCATCGCGGATGAGACACTGTCCAAGAATATGTCCCAGACCGGGCATGAGACACTCCAGGCTCGTGACCGCCAGAGTTTTTGCCCTGCACAATGGTCGAAAATCTGTCGCTGGAACACTTCTGGGACAAAATGTCCTGGACATTTTGTCCCACAGCACCCTTTTGCGCAGGCAAATCTTGCCTCACAGGCGTCCCTCAACGCAAGGAGAGGGGAAATCAAAGAGTTCATCAAACATAATAACTCATAAAAAACAATATATTACAAAATACACACATAATTGCCTCTGGTGATGGCAAGGAAGATGCATATTTATTAGCAAAGCAGAAGATTCTAATGTTGTGATCAAGACCCGGCAGGATGCCACAGGAAGAGCGCCATGAAAACGAAAAAGAAGGAACGTCCCTCTCCGAAGCGACGAACCTCATCCACCTGAATCCGAGCCATCCCCCGGATGGTTGCAGTTTAAAGAACAGAACAAGTTTGCAAGAAGTCTCTGATCCGAAGGAAAGAACCATGAACGCCAAAGGAATGAAATTCACCGCAGCACTGTTGGCCCTGGCCGGGATGGCCGCCTTGTCACAGATGGGGGACAGCCGCTCCGAGTCGGAACCGCAACAACTCACCATGGCTGCCATGGATGGTCAGTTGCAACAGGTCGATCAACTGCTGGCCCAGGGAGCCGATGGCAATGCCCGTGGCTACATGGGTCGCAACGCCCTGATGCTGGCCGCCGAGAATGGTCATGCCGATGTGGTGCGCCACCTGCTCGCCAAAGGGGCGGAAGTGAATGTGCGCGACTCGTGGAACTATACACCCCTGATGCTGGCCGCCCAATGGGGCTCGAAAGAGATCGTTGAAACCCTGATCGCTGCCGGCGCGGATCCGTCCGTACATACACGCAGTGGCATCGATGCTGTCATGCTGGCCGCCCGCTATCAATATCCGGAACTGGTCCAGCTTCTGATCGAGCGCGGTGCCCCGGTGGATCGGGCCGATGCCCAGGGCAAAACAGCCCTGATGCTCGCCTCCGAACGCGGTTTTGACAACGTCGCCAAAGTGCTGCTGGCCCATGGTGCCAACCCCAACCAGCAAGCCCGGGAAGGATATACCGCCCTCATGCTGGCCGCCAAAGGCGGACATGACAAAACCGTCAAGGCCCTCCTGAGTGCCAAGGCCGATTTGAGTCCACAACATGAATGTGGTTGCACAGCACTTCTCCTGGCGGCGGAAAAGGGATACACTGGGATCGTGGAAGACATTCTCGCCAGCGGAGCCAATGTAAACGCTGCCAATGACGAGGGAACCACAGCCCTGATGTTTGCCGCCCGGCACGATCACCTGGACACCGTGCGTGCCCTGATCGCCCGGGGTGCAAACCCGGGTCAGACCGACAAGGAAGGCAAAACCGCCATCGACTATACGACCAGTCGGGATCAGAATTCCGCCATCCGCCGCCTGATCGCCGCCGATGCCGGTCACGCCTGAGGACAGGGGGCAACCTCGCCTTCACCCGGAAATAACGGGGTTGCCCATGGAAACAACACGCTGAAAGAGGCCCGGGGAGACCTGACTCATGACGCAGACCTCCGAAAGGAGAATCGCCACAGCGGTTCTCCTTTCCGTCGTTTCGATCTTCACGTTCCTGTGGGGTTCTCCCGCCCAGGCCATCGATAAAGGCACCAATGCCTACTGTGAACGGTGCCACGGCATGCCCACCCTGGCGCAACACGACCCACGCACCGGTCGGCTCATCAGCCTTTTCGTGGACCAGAAAAAGCTGGAGCAATCCAGCCACAAGAAACAAGAGTGCCTGGATTGTCACGGCAAAGGTTTCAAACAGTACCCGCATGATGCCGCATCAAGTTTGGAAACACGCCATTGTGTCGATTGTCACATGGAAAACAGCCGTTTCCAGCGCAATAAATTCGAGCGCATCGAACGTGAGTTCCTGAACAGCGTTCACTTCCAATCCATGCCGGACCGGTTCGACTGCTTTTCCTGTCACGAACCACACTCCTTCCAGACCGTCCCCAAGGAAAGCGAAATCAGCCTCCTGGTCCTGCGCGACAATCAAATCTGCCTGACCTGCCATAAAACCCAGGCAGGCACCGCTTCCCTGACCAAACGACGCTTCGCCAGCCTGGAAACAACCCACAATTGGCTGCCCCAGGTGGCGTTGCACTGGCGCTCGGTCCGCTGCCTGGAGTGCCATACCCCCACCCTGGGAGGCAATCACGTCATCCTGAAAGCAACCTATGCAGAACGCAATTGCGTGGCCTGCCACACCCGTGACTCCATCCTGTTGACCAAACTTTACAAATTTCGTGCCCAGGAAGATCGCCAGAAAGCCGGATTCATCAACAGCGTGGTCCTCAACGATGCCTATATCGTCGGCATGACGCGCAATGCCTGGCTGGATCGTTTCAGCCTGATCCTGGTTGGTTTGACCCTCCTGGGTGTCACCCTGCACGGATTGGGTCGAATACTCGCCGCCAGGAGATCAAAATGACCTCCCTGTCAATCCTGAACGGCCACATCCTCGCGGATGCCGCCCGGCACGGATCGGGTCGGGCGTCTGCTGCCAGGAGACCGAAACATGAATAAAATGATCGAGTTGTACCCAATATGGTTGCGAATCTGGCACTGGTTCAATGCGGGAAATTTTCTGCTTCTCCTGCTCTCGGGCATGGTGCTGCACTTCCCGGAAGCAACCTTGGGCATCCTCTCGTTTCCTACCGCCCGCATGTTGCATAACCTTTGCGGCGTCCTGATGGCCGTGGGTTACGGAATCTACCTGATCAATTCCATGCTTACCCGGAATTGGCGACATTACCTCCCGGAACACAAAGGTTTCGTGCCGCGCATGCTGGCCCAGATCCGCTTTTATGCCGTGGATATCTTCCAGGGCAAACCTCAACCATTTCCGCCCACGGTGTGCGCCAAGTTCAATCCATTGCAACAAGTCACCTACCTGGGAGTCATGTTTGGCCTCGTGCCGGTACTGGTCGTGACCGGAATTTTGTTCCTCTTTCCCGAATATGCCCCTGACCAGATCCTGGACCGGGGTGGCATCTGGCCGCTGGCCCTGTTGCATCAGGCTACGGCTGCCCTTCTCACCGCTTTTCTCGTGGGCCACATCTACCTGGCCACGGCAGGTGAAACCCCGGCCAGTGAATTCCGTAAAATGCTGACCGGTGAACAAATCCGTGACGACGCCTGAAAGGCCGTCCGTGTCACATACCGACCGGTGAGCCGATCCGCAGTGACACGTTCTTTCCACTTTTTTTGCAGCGATCCAGTGCGGGGGAGTGACACGATGACAGGAAAAACAGCCAATTCCCAAAGTGGCATGGGACACATGACCATCATGGGCCTGCTTGTGGTCGTACTTCTGCTGGCAGGTACCGGCAAGAAGTGGATCTATCCCTATTTTTTTGAACAATATACCGGGGTCGTCAACCGCACCCTGACCTACGCCTCGTCCAAACCGGTCAGTGATGCGGAGTTTGAAATCATCGCCCGGGAGCTGACGGAAAAGCATCGTGCCCAACAGGCCAATCGCATCCTGGAAAAGGAAACCAACCCCTTTGCCCGGCGCATCAAGACCACCATGCTGATGCAAACCCGGTCTTTCCTGCACGAAACCCCTTTTCCCCACATCCGTTATTTCCGGGATGCCGGAATCCGGCAATACGATGGTCCCAGCACCTGCCTGCGCTGCCATGCCACCATGCAGGTGACAGATGCCAAGGGCAAGGTGACCAATGTGGACACCCTGACCGACGTGGTGGAAACGGTGCATTTCAAGTTCCAGCGCAGTGGTCCCGGTTTCAGCACCTACGGCTATGACGGGCGTCAGGTCAATGCCGCAGGTTCCCGGGCCATTCCGGTAGGCAAGATTGACCGGGCCTGTGGTGTACCGGGTTCGTTCTCCTGGACCGGTTGGGCCGAACTGGCTGCCTCACGTCCAAACCAGCCGGAACCTGGCCAGCCAGGCACAGCCACCGCCCCGCATGCACCGGCCAAGAGTACCTTGCCCACACCGGCCAGCGCTGTCCAGAGCGCCATGCCTGCACCGGCCAACACCGTCCAGAGCGTCGCACCCACACCGGCCAACATCATCAAGAGTGATTTGACCGTTCCTTCCGACCCGACCCGGAAAGAAAAGACCGACCCCACAACCGAGGCCAGGACTGTCGCCAAAGCCGATGCCATTCCCGGCCACCCCGAAGGGACCCTCGCCCGCAGTGAAGGGTGTGGACAGTGCCATATCGGCGGCGGCTACCATCCGGCCACGGAAAAAATGATGCCGGTGGGCGATGTCCCGGAAAAGGTCAAGCAGGGAATCGACTGCCTGATCTGTCATGCCCAGGCTTACGATATGAACTATCGGCACGTCATCCAGGATGAGGGCGGAACCCGTTGGAACCAGGATCGTACCCTGAAAGCGGCCCTCACGGTCGGTATTCCCACCAAAGACAACTGCATGTTCTGCCACCAGCACAACATGGGCGGTGACCTGGAAGCCGATCTGGCCGCCAATGCCGCTCCACGCAACCTGGGCTACGAAAATCCGCGCCTGCTGCACCCGGGTGCCAAGCGGGCCAATTCCATCACCGCCGACAATGACGTGCATGCCGCAGCCGGTCTGATCTGCACCGACTGTCATGTCCCACAAGGTCACAAAATACCCCGGGGTACCAAAGGGGTGGATCTGGTGGCCACCGATCTTCCGGAACGGGAGGTCACCTGCGAGGGATGCCATACCAACGCCGCCCACCTGAAATCACCCTATCGGGCCATCCTGAACGGTCATCTGGACCGGGTCTCCTGCGAGGCCTGTCATATCCACAATCTGGGTAGCGACAGCGTCATGCTGCGGGACTGGATCCATCCGGTCTGGAACGAAGAGGAAGGCATCTATGTCTATCGGGATGTCCTGCGTTCCGGCGATCCCGGCAAGGGGTTCCTGTTCTTGTGGTTCAACGGCAATGGCACCTTCCTGGCCAATGCCCTGGGCGACAATCCCCTGGGCGGCAATGGCTACAATCCCCTCATGAACCAGATGGCCCGCATCGACGATCCGCAACTCATCGAACAGGTGCGGCAGGCGGCTCTGGAAATCAAGAAAAAACATCCCGAGCTCGATGTGGATCGCTATGTGCGCGAGGTGACACAGCCCCTGACACAGCTCACCCCGGAGATGCTCGCCAAACGCCAACGCATGATCGAAGAGAATATCCGGCCCGTCATGAAACAGGGACACAGCCGGATCTACCCCTTCAAGGTATTCAATGCAATCATGTATGAAGACATGTCCAACCAGGGACCGTTCGGGGCCATGATCCTCCCCTTTGACTATCCCACCTACTATGAAAAGGGCGATGCCCTGGCCTCCATGGTGGAAGCCATCAAGAGTCCCATCGTCCGGCGGATGTATCAGATTCCCTTCACCCAGTACATGATGAACGAGTTCATGAACTATTTCGGGGTGGAAAAGTGGTCCGGCATCTATCCCATGACCGATGATGGCAAGTTGCGCAATGTCGAATCCCACTGGATGCGGCAGATGGGGACCCTGATGATCAATCATGGCATCAAACGCGAAGGTCGCGGGTGCCGCGAGTGTCATGATCCCAAAGGCATCATCAATTTCAAGGCGTTGGGTTACCCAGAAGAGCGGATTCGGGATTTGACGCAGTTGCCCGAGTTGGAAAAAATTTCCTACACGCCCACCCAGACAACCAAAACGCCGAAACCGGCAACAAGTGGTCCGTCACCCGCCATGGGGGGTATGCCATCGGGTCAGCCATCCGGTGGAGGTGCATCCGGTGCGCCACTTCAGCCGCATCATCCCGGCATGATGCGCCCGCACATGCCGCCGATGGGGTATCCACCGCGAACCTATTGATCGCCCGAGTATCCAGCCAAGGCGGTCCCCCAAAGGGGGACCGCCTTTTGTTTCCTGATCCCTTGCAAACCGACCGGTGAGAATCCAGGCCATGACCGAAAAAAGTCGTCCGTTTTTTTCCTACTGGCGGGTCATGCGGGAAATGATGCGGTTTTTTCCCTGGCGCGGCCTGACCATCCTGGTCTGTCTGGTCATCTCCAGCACCATGGAAGGGGTGGGGCTGGCCTCCCTGCTGCCGGTGTTCAATCTCTCCCTGGGAGCTGCCGGAGGACCTGCTTCCGAAATTCAAAAATTGATTCTGCAACCCCTGGAGTATCTGGGGTTGCCCACCACCCTGGGCATGCTGCTCGGCGTGATTGCGCTGGCCCTGCTGATCAAGGCCCTGACCAAACTCTTCGCCATGACCCTGGTAGGCTATGCCGCAGCCCACATCATCACCCATTTGCGCCTGGAGCTGATTCGTGGTTTGACCGAGGCCAAATGGGGCTATTTTACCGGACAGCCGGTGGGACGGCTCTCCAATGCCCTGGGCATGGAGGCCACCCGGGCAGCCAGTGCCTTCATGTCGGGTACCGAGATGACGGCCTCGCTGATTCGCAGCGCACTCTTGCTGGGCACGGCCATATTTCTCTCCTGGCAGGTGTGTCTGGCTGCGGTCATCGTCAGTCTGTTGATCTATTTCATCCTTAAAAACACGGTCCATGGCATTCATCGGGCCGGGCAGGACAAAACCCGTCTTTCCAACCAGATGCTGATTCGCCTGGCCGACACCCTGCAAGGCATGAAGCCCCTCAAGGCCATGGCCCGGGAAAACCGCCTGCTCCCTTTCCTGGAAAAGCTGGTGCAGGGCTTGAACCTGGCGGAACGGCAGATGGCATTCAATCGCTACGTCATGGCTTCCATGCCGGAACCCATCATGGCCTTGTTCATGGCCATCGGCATCCATCAGGCCGTGACTCGCTGGCATGTTGACTTGTCGGTACTGATGGTTCTGGCCCTGCTGTTCAGTCGTATCGTCGGCACCTTTGGCGTCTTGCAGTTGCACCTGCAAAACCTGATGGATGTCGAGAGCGCCTACTGGTCCCTGCGCGAAGCGATCACCCATGCCCAGGCGGAGGAAGAACGCAGCGAAGGCCGGACCCCTCCCGGTTTTCACCAGGCCATCCGCATGGAAAACGTGTCGTTCGCTTTTGGGGAAAAACAGTTGCTGAAGGATTTATCCTTGGAAATTCCGGCTGGGCAGTTTGTCACCATTGCCGGACCCTCGGGGGCCGGCAAGACCACCCTGGTGGACATGATCATTGGCCTGTATCGTCCGCAACAGGGTGAGATTACCATCGACGGATTTTCCATGGCCGATATGGACCTGCGGGCTTGGCGACGGCGCATTGGCTACGTCCCCCAGGAAATGTTCCTGTTTCACGACACCATCCTGGCCAACCTGACCCTGGGCGATGATTCGGTGACCTTAGAGGCCGTCCAGGCCGCGTTGCAGCAGGCCGAGGCCTGGGATTTTGTCCAGTCGTTGCCGGAGGGGTTGCATACCGTCATTGGCGAACGGGGTTCCAAACTTTCCGGCGGGCAGCGGCAACGTATTGCCATTGCCCGTGCCCTGCTCGGCAATCCCGACCTGCTCATCCTGGATGAATCCACCACAGCCCTCGATCCCCCCACCGAACGCGCCATTTGTCAGACTTTACGGGGTTTGGCAGGCCGGGTCACCATCCTGGCCATCACCCATCAAACCGAACTGGTCCAGGCCGCCGACCGGGTGTTTCAGGTGGCCAATGGCAAGATTCTCCAGATAGAAAACAAATCAAAATAATTGACAGAGTCCATTGTGTCCGCCGTGGTGGAACAATTAGTACAAATATTACGCAGTCGAACAGACTATGCATGGCAACGGTTGGCCGATAATATTGCCCTGGATTTCCAAAATCTTCCCTCCCCAGATCATTTTCCTGCATCGCATGGCAACAATGTCCAGCCCAAACCGGCAGCAGCCTTCGCGCAACAAATAGGTACCCTCATTCAATCAGCAGTAAATTTAAATCTGAACGATTCCGAATTTTCTGCATGTTATAAAAAAATTGTGGCTGCCTCTTTCCGACTGGAAAATCAATCCAAAAAAGT
Organism: Magnetococcales bacterium; assembly: GCA_015228935.1. Lineage (NCBI taxonomy): Bacteria > Pseudomonadati > Pseudomonadota > Magnetococcia > Magnetococcales > Magnetococcales bacterium. The sequence goes on from JADGCO010000037.1 coordinate 19,315, forward strand.
TCCACATTATAAGCTCGCAGGTAACCAGGCCAATCGGTGCAAAATAGAACCTGATTCGGAACGTCTTTTTACTCGTTATCTCTCGGTTTATGATTTTTACCGCGCCTTCATTTATAAACAAAATAAAATCATGCCTTTACCTGAATCCATAAGAAGTGAAACCAATTATTTTTTTAATAATATATATAACGCCCATGACAATGAAGCCGTTGAAGGATGGATGGCCAGAGAGGATGATGCACAGGCTTTGGATCCCATGAACATGGACCGCTATCCAACTCCCGCATGGATCGTACCATGGAAAGATGCTCCACACCGATATCATTCCAATCCGATTGATGTGATCAAAATATTGGCTTTGCCGGGATATGCAACACAAGAAGATCGCGCAAATAAAATCGGATTGGTGGCTGTCACTTTCGATCTACCTGACGATGTCTTTATTTTGAAACCAACAATCCTTGATGCCCTGGAGCAGAAACAATCTTTTTTTCTTCCAGGTCGAACGTTGGAGTGTCAGGGGATGACCTGTCCCCTGGCGGACGATTTGCAAAATAATGACACAGAGCAAATAGGCAAGGGGGTTCCAGAATTCATTTGCAAACCACTCCGGGTTCCAGTCAGAATCAACAGGCGGACCATGGTCAAATTGGTGGGCACTTTCTGAGCAAAAGGTTTGGTACATCCATGGAGACTTATCGCCAGGAATATCGCAAGAAACTGAAAGAAACTGCCGCAGAGGGTGAGGAGCCTCTGTGGGTTCTCATGCGCAAGCGTTTTCTTGAGGGTGATGGACCGATTCTTGCCGAAGAAGAGGAGGACCTGACGGATGTGGTCCGCCGAGTCTGGTTGGAAGGACCCCCCGAGGTTCGCCATACCATCTTCCAAGTGCTGAACAATAAAATCATGGATCCATTTTTAAAAATCTTCAGCCATCCTGACGCTCATCAGGCCGATGCTGACTTGCCGATTCTTGCAGTCGATGCTTTGACATTATTGGAAGGTTTGCAAGCCTGGGGACCATTGAAAGATGAAATAAAAATTTTTTCCAAAAAAGTTTTAGATGATTTTCCATCATTTTTAAAGGTATTATCTAATATAGACACAAACAATTCTATCATATTAAAAATGCAATTAAAATTTGAGAGAATCTATCTTAATTTATTGGAGGATCGTGACGATATAGAAGGAACCTTGTCCAATTATTGGATAAATGATGAGGAGAATCTTTCCATCGTAAAAATTGATCGCAATTCCCATATTCTCGAAATGCTCGCCCGGCTTCGGCCAGAGATTCTTACTCAAAATCTCGAATATCTTGAAAAATTTTTCTGGCAAACCCGCCAACCTCCCTTGGGGGTTGACCCTGAACGGTGGTTGACACAGGATCGTTCAGGTTTGCTGCGTGGTGTTTTTCTCTCCATTAATTATTTAATGGGAAATCATAATGAATTTAAAAGAAATTTTTCTTACTCGTTGGATGGTCCTGAACTGAGTCTCTGGCACCATGTCGATAAAGACTATTTTGATGAGGAAATCCGCCGCCTTGTCAATTTTTTGGGTATTTCCCTGGATTTGAATCGCCAAACACGAGAAGAAATGCTTAAGGAAATTAAAATTTTAAAATCCAGAAAAAGCATTATTATGGCCAGATCATTTGTAACTTTCGAAGATAAAGGAAGATCGGTACGGGAAAATATGTTTATGCCTGGCTGAATATCCTCGCAAAAAAACTCCTGTGGCGCAGAACGACTCAGGCGCTTTTTCTGATCAGCAGACGCCGCCCCAGCCGGAGCAGGTCATCCACATAGGTAAAGACAACCGGAATCACCAGCAACGATAAAAATGTCGAAGTGATCAAGCCGCCAATGACGACAATGGCCATGGGAGAACGAAAACTTGGTTCGGCACCCAGGCCAAGCGCCACCGGCAGCATGCCCGCTGCCATGGCAATGGTCGTCATGACAATGGGCCGGGCACGCTTGCGGCAGGCATCCAGCAGGGCCTCGATGCGACTGAGATTTCGCTCGCGTCGGGCCACAATGGCATACTCGACAAGCAGGATGGAATTTTTGGTGGTCACCCCCATCAACATGAGAATGCCGATCACCGAAGGCATCGAAAACGAGTTGTGGGTGATCAAAAGCGAGACAAACGCCCCGCCCAAAGAGAGCGGCAAGGCCGCCAGAATGGTGACCGGTTGCAGAAAATCCCGGAACAACAAGACGAGGACAATGTAAATACAGAGAATGCCAATCGACATGGCCGTACCAAAACTTTTGAACAGCTCCATCATGCGTTGCGCATCCCCATCAATCGGGCGTTTGACACCTGCCGGCAGCTTGTTCAAGGAAGGCATTTTGTTGACCTCGGCCAGGACATCCCCAATGATGCGCTGACCCAATTCAATGTTGGTCCCGACCCGACGCATTCTGTCCAGGCGATCAATCTGGGTGGGACCACTGCTCATCCGCACCGTGGCAAAACTTTCCAGAAGCTGCACGCCATTGCGGGTGATCACCGGCAATTGCCGCACGGCATCCAGGTTTGCCCGCAGGGCCGGTTCCATGCGCACCCGCATGGGAACCTGACGCTGGGGCAGATTGAGTTTGGGCAGCAACACCATGTAATCCCCCGCCGTGGCCAGACGCACGACCTGGGCAACCACATCGCTCGTGATGCCCAGATCGGCGGCCCGGGCAAAATCGGGCACGACATGGATTTCGGGACGTTCCAGGGAGGCATTCGAGACAATATTGCCCACCCCTTGCAGGGTATGCAAATCCTGGCTCACCCCGCTCACGGCCACGGCAAGCGCATCGGGATCGTCGCTGGCCAGGGTCACCACAAGCTTGGTCCCGGGTTCTGCCGCCACAATGGCCACCCGAACACCCGGAATCAGGCGCAGGCGTTGCCGGATTTCATCTTCAATCATGAACTGTTTTTTGGTGCGTTCCCGGCGATCCAGCAGGTTGACGGTCAAGGTTGCCTTGCGCACATCGCTCCAGGAACCGCCACCCAATGGTCCGCCATCGGGGTTTGCCGCCGAGCCGGCCACGGCAAAAACCCCTGTCACTTCCGGCATCTCCCGCAACATGGCCACGGCGCGTTCGGTGACGGCACGGGTCTCGGCCAGGGCACTGCCCGGAGGGAGTTCCAGGGTGACGATGGTCTGACCCCGGTCGGAAACAGGAATGAATCCGGTCGGCAGAAGTGGAATCAACCGCAGAGAACCCACAAAAAACATCAGGGTCACCACCAGAGTCAAAAACCGGTGGGTCATGCAGAAACGGGCCGCGACCAGATAGACACGCAACATTCTCCCCTCGGGAACATCATGGTCAATCGGGCGCAGAATATAGGCCGCCATCATGGGAGTCAGCAACCGGGCCACCAGCAATGAGGCCAGGATGGCACTGACCGCCGTGATGCCAAACGAACGGAAAAACATCCCCGGTATACCCCCCATGAATGCCGTGGGCATGAACACCGCCACCAGGGTAAAAGTCGTGGCAATCACCGCCAGACCGATTTCGTCGGCTGCTTCCATGGCCGCCTGATAGGGTTTTTTGCCCATGCGCAGGTGGCGAACAATGTTTTCCACCTCGACAATGGCATCATCGACCAGAATGCCCACCACCAGAGCCAGCGCCAACAGGGTCAGCGTGTCCAGACTGAATCCGGATATTTTCATGATGATGAAAGCCGGAATGATGGAGAGCGGCAAGGCCGTGGCCGATACAAAAGTCGCCCGCCAATCACGCAAAAACCACCAAACCACCACGACCGCCAGAAATGCCCCTTCATAGAGCAGTTCCATGGATCCCTTGTAATTGTCCTGCACCCGGGAAATGGTGTTGTAGGCTTCGACAATCCGGATTTGCGGATGGTTGGCGTTGAATTCCTTGACGGCCTGCCGCACGGCCTCGGCGACGGTCACTTCGCTCCGCCCCTTGGAACGGGTGATTTCAAAACCCACCACCGGACGACCATCCAGCAAGGCGACCGAACCCCGTTCGGCAATGCCATCCGTGATTCCGGCCACGCTGCTCAGGGATATCCGCCGACCATCGGCAAGCGGAATTTCCAGGTTGAACAAATCCGCCACGGATTCGGCAGCGGCCAGGGTGCGTACATATTGGATCGTCCCGGCGATATCTCCCCGTCCCCCGGAGACATCCTTGCGGATTTTGCGCAAGGCGTTGGAAATATCCGTGGCCGTCACGCCCAGCGCCCGCATGCGCAAGGGATCCAGATCCACATGCACCTCGCGCTCCACACCACCCAGACGACTGAATTTGCCGACGCCCGGCACCGCAAAAACGGCCTTGGCCACATCGTTGTCCACAAACCAGGAGAGGTCCATCTCGTCCATGTTGGACGATTCCACTGCAAAGGCGAGGATGGTTCCTCCGGCAGTGGTTTTTTTCGAGACCACCGGGGCGGTCAAATCCTGGGGCAGATCGGGCCGGACACTGTCCACGGCATTCCGCACTTCATTGAGGGCGATTTCGGGATTCTTGTCGATGACAAACTCCACCCCGACGCTGACCACCCCATCGGTCAACGTTGTATAGACATGTTCCACGCCCCCCAGAGTGGCGACGGCATCTTCAATCTTGCGTGCAACATCTGTTTCCAATTGGGCGGGAGCCGCCCCATCGAGAGTCGCCGCCACCATGATGACCGGTACTTCGATATCGGGAAAATTCTGGATCCCCAACCCGCGAAAGGCCCCGATCCCCAAAAACGTGAGCAACATGAACAACAGGATGGCCGGTACCGGATCGCGGATTGACCAGGAGGATACATTCATGGGGTCACATCCCCGGTCACCACACGCACCCGATCTCCGTCATGCAAAAAAGCACCACCTGCGACCACCACCCGGGTATCCGGTTGCACGCCTGCCGTGATTTCGACCCGTTGACCCTGGCGGCGTCCGGTGCTGATCTTGCGTTGGACCACACGTTCACCAGTAGTCATTTCAAAAACATAGGCATTGCCGTCATGCATGACGATGGCCGATTGCGGCAGGGTCATGGCACCTGTCGTTCCCAACTGGATTTCACCCTGGACAAACATGCCGGCCCGGAATGCAGATCCGGGGGGAAGATCGAAATAGACCAGACCCCGGCGGTTGTTGGGATCGAGAACCGGTGCCACCTGTCGTGCCACAACGTTGAGGGTCTGGCCATCGTCCAGGGACAGACGCGCCTGAACCCCGGCCTGGACACGGGCCATCTGCCCGGCGGTGAGTTCGGCCCGCCACTCCAGCCGTCCCTGCCGCAACAGGCGAAACATGTCGCCACCCACCTGGACCACGGATCCCAGTGTCGCATTGCGGGCCGTGATCACCCCATCATCGGCAGCCAGGATATGGGTCTGCCGCAAACGTACCTCATCCACCCCCATGGCCGCCTTGACTGCCTCCAGTTCCGCCCGGACGGCCTTTTCCGTCAGCAAATATTGGGTTGATTGTTGTTCGGACATGGCACTGGAGCCTTTGAGGTCACGCGCCCGATTGGCATTGCTTGCGGCCAAAGCGAGGTTGGCTTCCGTGCGCGCCACGTTGGCACGGTGCTGGACCAGAACGGCCTGCAATGTCGCATCGGAGAGACGTGCCAACTCCTGGCCACGCTTGACCTGACTCCCCACATCCACCAGCAGGGAGGTGACGGCCAATCCCCCAATCTCCGAGGCCACCACAGATTCCTGCCAGGCATGAATGCCGCCACTGACCAACAGGGTCAGGGGCCAGTTTTCCTGTTGCGGCATGGCCACCGTCACCGTCAGTACCGGATTCGCTTCGGCAGCGTGGGGTGGAGCCGCCGCAGTGGATGTCTTGCCCCATGTCATAACGCTCCCGGCACATGCAAGGATCAGCATCATGCCGAACAGGCGTTGACCCATTTCCATCTTGCATCTCCCAATCCGAACAGAAGGATCTGTCCAAGAGGCTGTCTAATAACTTGTTGATTTCGAAAAAACGAATGAAAAACCGGGATGGAGATCCAGGGGAAGGGCTGCGCCATTCCTCCTGACCTGATCATCCCTGTCAACAACCATCACTGCCGACCATTCAGAAAACCATCCTGGATTCAATTCGTTCCCGGTCATCAGGACATTTCATTCCAGATACCGGTCGCAAAGAGCCTCAAGGAAGCTGTCCCATGGCCGGATCATCCCTGATCAAGTGAATCCGCCCCGTGGCCGGATCGCCATCCGAGAGACGACTCTTCGTTCGAAAAAAATCACCCCGAAACCCGTTTGCATGCGGCTTCCCTGCATGCAACCGCAGGGAAGCCGTCTCATGACCGAATCGATACCCGAACGGGTTTTCTATTTTCTTTTCAGGACTGCGGTCAAATAATCGGCCAGAACCATGTAGTGATTCAGGGCGGCCACCCGGGCGGCATCCTGACCGGCAGTATTTTGCAGGCGCAGATTGGCCCCTCTTGATTGCAGGAGTTTCACCGCCTCGATATGTCCATGCGCTGCTGCCATAAGCAGGGGGGCATTTCCTTCCTTGTCCTGCAAATTGAGCGGCGCTCCCATATCCATCAGGATGGCCATTTCCCGGGTTCGATTGTGGGCTGCGGCCCAGTGGAGGGCACTGCGGCCTTTATTGTCAACGGAGCGAATATCGGCCCCATTGGCCAGCAGGAGATGCATCGTCAGATCGCGACCATCCATGGCGGCCCAGGTCAGCGGGGTTCTTCCCCCTTTGTCGGCAAGATTGATTTTGGCCTGCATTTCCAGGAGGGTCTGCACAGCCTGCAAGCGACCCTCGTGAGAGGCGATGATCAGGGGAGATACCCCATCTTCATCCAGTTTGTTGGGATCAATTTTGCTTGTCCCACTCAGGAGCTTGCGCAGCTCTTTGGCGTCACCTCTGGCGGCGGCGTCAAACAGGGGATCGCTTCCCTTTTTATGCTCGCCGGCCTCGGCATGCTCATGATGTTCATGAGTGGCATGCATGTCAACCTTGGCATCTTTCGCCTTGGCACCCTGTGGACGGGATTTTGCCTTATCGTTGCCATCTTTCAAGATGCCCTTGTCGGCGAGATATTTTTGTGTATCCGCCAATTCCAGCAGAGAGGCCACCCGACCCCAACCACCGGCATGGGCACGATCCAGGGCTGACTGACCATTCTTGTCGCGCAGGGAGAGATCGGCCCCGCTGCCCAGGAGCAGCAACACGGAATTGAAGCGCCCTGCCGTTGCGGCCCACATGAGTGCTGTCTCCTTGTCCGCATTGACCATGTCCAGGTTGGCACCCCGATCCACCAGGATTTCCAGAATATGGATATGCTCCTCGCGGGCAGCCCACATCAGGGCCGAGGCACTCATCGAATCCATGACCTCGTCATGTTTCAGGCGTTCGATATCGGCAGCATCGATCTTGCCCCCTTCATGACCATGCTCGTGATGTTCCTCTTCATGTTCCTCTTCGCCGCTGAACAGAAAATCCGGTGGAATCCTGCGATCCAGCATCATGCGCACCGCAGCGGCATTACCCTTGCGGACCGCCTGGATGAACCATTCATCCATGCGCATGGACCAACTGTCGCCCGCATAAAGGAGAATGGCCAAGCCTAGAAAAAATTGCCAAACAGTCTCTTTTTTCATGAAGGTTCCCTTGCGTTTTCTCAAAATCAGAAGACCTTTCCGGAAATCAGGAAACTCGGAATAGGGTCCGCTCCGTGGATCATCGAATCAACCCATCCCCGTCGCCTCACAGTGTACCTGCACATCCGAGTGTGAGGGAAGACGGAATTTTGACTTTGTTCTTGACCAGTCGGGAGGGATATAAAAGGAGACAGGCGAGCAAGGCTGCCGGACATGGTCCCCGGTTGCGCGCATCCCCCCCCCACGTGTTGTTCGTATTGACAAGGAGCCGACGGGAATGGATCTCAATGCATTGACAGCCCTCTCTCCCCTGGATGGCCGATATGGCAGCAAGGTTGCCAATCTGCGAAAAATTTTTTCAGAATTCGGCCTGATCCGCTTGCGGGTCCTCGTGGAATTGCGCTGGCTGGAAGCCCTGGCCGCCGAAGCCAACATACCCGAAATTCCTCCATTCAGTAAAAAGACCCGGGAAATGCTGGTTGCGATCAGCACGGATTTTTCGGAACCGGATGCCCAACGGGTCAAGGAGATCGAGGCAACCACCAATCACGATGTCAAGGCGGTGGAGTATTTCCTCAAGGAACGCTTCAAGGGAACACCGGTGGCACCGTTTGCCGAATTTTTGCATTTTGCCTGCACGTCGGAAGACATCAACAATCTGGCGCACGGCTTGATGTTGCAGGAGGCACGGCAGGAGGTGTTGTTGCCGATGATGGACCGGGTGATCCGGGGGATTGCGGATCTGGCCCGGCAACATCGCCATCTGGCCATGCTGGCCCGCACCCATGGCCAACCCGCCACGCCCACCACCCTGGGCAAGGAGATGGCCAATGTGGCCGCCCGTCTGCATCGGCAACGGGAGGTGTTCGCCGCCACACCGATTCCGGGCAAGATCAACGGAGCCGTGGGCAATTTCAACGCCCATGTGGTGGCCTATCCCGAAGTGGATTGGCCCGGATTGGCGGAACGGTTTGTCCAGGGATTGGGGTTGACGCACCAGACCTTCACCACCCAGATCGAACCCCACGATGGCATGGCGGAGTTGTTTCAGGCCCTGAGCCGTTTCAACACCGTCTTGCTGGATTTCAATCGCGATGTCTGGACCTACATTTCCCTGGGATATTTTCGGCAAAAGACCAGGGCAGGCGAAGTGGGTTCCTCCACGATGCCCCACAAGGTCAATCCCATCGATTTTGAAAATTCCGAGGGCAATCTGGGCATGGCCAATGCCATTCTGGGACATCTGGCCGCCAAACTGCCCCTCTCCCGGTTGCAGCGCGATCTGACCGACTCCACGGTGTTGCGCAATATGGGCATCGGCTGCGGATACACCTTGTTGGCGTGTGATTCGACCCTGAAGGGACTCGGCAAACTGGAGGCGGATCCCCACCGCATTGCCCGGGATTTGCAGGATGCCTGGGAAATTCTGGCCGAACCCATCCAGACCGTCATGCGCCGCCATGGAGTCCCCGAACCCTACGAACGTCTCAAAGAGCTGACCCGGAATCGCTCCGTGACCCGGGAAATTCTGCTCGGTTTCATCCAGGGGCTGGAAATTCCGGAAACAGCCAGGGCAGAGTTGCTGCGCCTGACCCCGGAGAGTTATATTGGTCTGGCCGCATCCCTGGTGGACAAATTGCCGGTTTGAAACAACGAACGCATATCATGGCCGACGCCTACCACATCGACAGCCACAAATTGATTTATCACCCGGCCCGCACGGCTGAATTGCTGGCGGTGGGTGACTCCTGGGAAAAGGCACGGGGAATCTATCCGATCTATATGGAAATTTCCCCCATCGGGGCCTGCAACCATCGGTGTACCTTCTGCGCGGTGGATTATGTGGGCTATGCCCCCAACCGCATGGAAGTCGCCATCCTGCGCGAGCGGTTGCCGGAAATGGGACGGCTCGGCGTCAAAAGCATCATGTATGGCGGCGAGGGCGAACCCCTGTTGCACAAGGAAATCAGCACCATCATCCAGATGACCCAGGCCGCCGGCATCGATGTGGCCCTGACCACGAATGCCAGCGTTTTCCCTCCCGACTTTCTGGATGTTGCCCTGCCGTGTCTGGCCTGGATGAAGGTTTCCATCAATGCCGGCTCCCCGGAAAACTACGCCCGCATCCATCGCACCAAAGAACGCGATTTTCATCAGGTCGTGGCGCACCTGACCGCTGCCGTGGCCCGCAAGCGATCCGCAGGATTGAGTTGCGTCATCGGTGCCCAGGCCCTGCTGCTTCCCGAAAATGCCGACGAAATGACCCAACTGGCACGCATCTGTCGGGATGAAATCGGCCTCGATTATCTCGTGATCAAACCCTATTCCCAGCACATGTTCAGCGAAACCCGTCTCTACAGCCAACTCGACTATCAGGAACTCGTGGCCCTGGAGAGTCAACTGCAAGGCCTGGATACCGACCGTTTCCAGGTGATTTTTCGGGCCGCGACCATGCGCAAGTATACGGCCACGGATCGTTACGAGCGGTGCCAGGCCACCCCGTTTCTGTGGGCCTACATCATGGCCGATGGCACGGTTTCCGGGTGCAGCGCCTTTCTGTTGGACAAACGCTTCGAATATGGCAACATCAATCACCAAACCTTCCAGGAAATCTGGGAAGGAGAAAAACGGCAGCAGGGATTCGAGTTTGTCCGCACACAGCTCGATATCGGTGCATGTCGGCGAAACTGCCGGATGGACGCCATCAATCGCTATCTGTACCAGATGACGGCCCATAAAATTCCTCATGTCAATTTTATCTGAACCCCGTCCGTGGATAAAAATTTTTTATTTAGGCTACAAAGATATCTGTTTTCATTCGTTTTTTGTAACCATTCAGAACCCCTTCATTATAAGGATTTGACATGGAAGACTTTGTTGGGGCTCCGCCCCAAACCCCGCCAGGAGGAAGGGCACAGCCCTTCCTCCTGGGCCTCCTTCCCAGTTTTTCAAACGTTTACTAAAATAGGCCGGTTTTTCATACCTTTTTTTGTAAAGGAGAGCCTGTTCCATGATGACATTGGTCACCGGGGGTGCCGGGTTCATTGGCAGCCATCTTTGTCAATTGCTGTTGGCCGAAGGACATGGTGTGCGCCTGGTGGATGATTTTTCCACCGGACGCCCGGAAAATCTGCGTGAATTCGAAGGCCATCCACGTCTGACGCTCCATCGAACCAGCATTTTACAACGTGCGGATCTGGACCGTTGCATGGCGGGAGTGGATTGGGTGTTTCACCTGGCCGGGTTGGCGGACATTGTCCCCTCCATCGAACAGCCGGAACGCTATTTTGCCGTCAATGTCCAGGGAACCCTCCAGGTCCTGGAAAGTGCCCGGGCCGCCGGAGTGCAACGCCTCGTTTATGCGGCATCCTCCTCGTCCTATGGCATTCCGGACCACTATCCGACGCCGGAAACCGCCCCCATGCGTGCCCAATATCCCTACGCCCTGACCAAATACATGGGCGAGGAACTTGTCCTGCACTGGGCACGCACCTATCGTTTGCCGGCCATCTCCCTGCGCATGTTCAACGTCTATGGTCCCCGCTCCCGGACCACCGGAGCCTATGGAGCCGTATTCGGGGTATTTCTCGCCCAGAAACTCAACAACAAACCCCTGACCGTGGTCGGAGACGGCAGCCAGAGCCGGGATTTCACCTTTGTGACCGATGTGGCGCGGGCCTTTCTGGCTGCGGCGGCCTCCCAGGTAAGCGGTGAAGCCATGAATGTAGGCAGCGGTGCCCACCAAAGCGTCAACCGGCTGGTGGAATTGTTGGGGTGCCGGGAGGTGGTCCACCTGCCCAAACGCCCCGGCGAACCCGATATCACCTTTGCCGATATCCGTAAAATCCACGATTTATTGGGATGGCAGGCGCAGGTTCCTTTTGCAACGGGAGTGGCACAAATGTTGGAACGCCTGGAAGATTGGCGCACGGCCCCGGTCTGGGAACCGGACTCCATCGCCAAGGCCACAGCCACCTGGTTCCGTTACCTGGACAGGGACAAGGATGGAACATCCCATACATAACCGCGTTGAAGCCATGCCATGAATCCAGATTCCTTTGCAGGTCCATCGGGTATTGTTTTGTCACTCTTGGCCATGGTTGGGGTATTGGCCGTGGCCTTGTGGGGTCGCAACAAAAAAAAGGCTGGACCTCCGGGTTCGACAGGTTTGCCAGTTGCACAAACCGTCTCTTCGAATCCGGAACCGGTTGCCGATACGTCTGCCGACGACTCTCTGATCCTGCCTGCGGCTGATTTTGTCACCCCTTCCTTTCTCTACCATGAATTATTGGAAGAAGGTCAGTTGCGTCCCGATGCTGACCAGCTCGCCGTCCTGCCCATCCTGGATGGTCTCGTGGTGGCCCTGCACCAGCCGGCCAAAAGAGGCATGTGGCGGGGTGTGGAAATCTGGCGTCTGGACAATCAACGTCCCGTGCCCAGAGGTCTCTACCTGTTTGGATCGGTCGGACGCGGCAAATCAATGCTCATGCAACTGATTTTTGACGCCACCGAAATCACGGCCAAACGGCGGGTCCATTTTCAGCCCTTCATGCGCGAACTTCAGGAACGCATGCATCAAAACAAGCCTCCACAAGGGGTCGATCTCATGCTGTTTATTGCCAGCCAGATCGCCACCGAGGCCCGTTTGTTGTGTTTTGACGAATTTTGCGTCACCAATATTGCCGATGCCATGCTGTTGGGACGTTTGCTGGAAGCACTGTTCAAATGCGGCGTGACGCTCTGCGCCACCAGCAACTGGCCCCCGGAAGACCTCTATCAGGAGGGTCTCAACCGGGGCCGTTTCATGCCTTTCATCAAGATTCTGACCGATCATGCCCAGGCCGTGAATCTCTCCCAGGGAGCAGACTGGCGGCGCAGCCGTGTCGTCGGTGAAACGTCGGACGAACAGGAACGGCCCCATACTCCCGAAGCGTTGTTTACCTGGCTGACCGGCACGATTCCCGAACCGGTCCCGGTCTCCTTCCAGGGAATGGAACTGACGGCTCTGGGTGCCGCAAAAAGGGTGTTCTGGTTTGATTTCAACACCCTGTGCAATCGGGCCATCGGCGTGGCCGAATACATGGATCTGGTCCAACAGACCGGAACCCTCCTCATTTCCGCCGTGCCCAAACTGGGTCCGGAAGCCGCCGATGCCGCCATGCGCCTGGTCGTGTTGATCGATCTCCTCTACGAAAGCCGTATCCCCCTGCGCATCTTCAGCGACGTCGCATTGGATCATCTCTGCACCACAGGACCCGTGGCCTTCGCCTTTCAAAGATCGGCGTCACGCATGCATGAATTGATGCGTTTATAACTGAAAATCCAAGGCAGAATGCCCACGTTCCCCGCCCGATTTTTGTATTGGCGAAGAGACATGAGAGAGTTATACTCAAGGTTCTACATTTCCTGGACCTGTTTTCTCGTCAGAGAGGATACCATGAGCAGCAGAATGTCCCATGCACTGGCCTTTGATGACTTGGCACAGGATCCCCTGCATCCAGCAGATACCGTGGAAATGGATGACAAAATCGACCGTTCCGGCCATGCCAATGTCCGCATCCCGGTTGACCATATTGAAAATATTCGCTCGATACCCGACCTTTCATATGCCGATTTGGCTTCTCTTTTTGATGTGTCACAACAAACAATTTATAGATGGTTTATGAAAGAATCAGATCCAGAAGTTGAAAAACATGGCATGATTATTAAATTAAGCCATATAGTTACTCTATTCAAAAATTCAGGGATCATTCAAGCGGGAGGCTTGATGAAAATAAAAACTTTTGCAGGACAATCTCTTTTGAGCTTATTAAAATCAGGCCATGAGTTTAGTAAAGAAGTTGATTTTTTAGTAAATATGGAGAGAGAAATGGAGTTGTCTTACAAAAATTCTGGACTTTCTTCATCAAAAGCAAAACCAACAAATGATTGGCAATCCTATATCTCCATACCTGGTTCACTTGAAACGAATTGAGGCGAGATGTGGGTACATTTGATCGTGATAGCAATGTGGAATGGGAGCAAGGATGCATTCTGGAAGCTCATGATGCCCATCGGCTTATTGAATCCATTGAATCGACTCAGTGTGTGGTTATTGTTTCTCACGATTGCGACTTGCGATATGACGGGGAACTTTCAGTCGAGATGATCGTTGGCTCTATAATACCTGAAATGAATCAAAATTTTGCCAAAGCCCGTCATCCCCGTTGCCTTCATTTGGAATATGCGACACAATCGGCAAGGGTCATCTGTGTTGAATTAAAGTTTTCAGAACGATTGTCTTTTGAAAAGAGTAACTTTACCGACATCATGCGCCCAAGCGGGGACCTTGTTCTGTCACATGATGGAAAAAGAGTTTTAAAACAGTGGCTTAGTTCACGGTATGGCAGACCGGCGTTCCCAAATGCGTTTGAAAAAAGGCTCAGAAAAAAGTATAAACAAAAAACCGTAGAAAAACACATTGCAAAAATCATTGAATCGGAAAGCAAATATTTAGTTGGAATTTTTTTGGATTTTGGAGATGGAAAACTCTCTGAATTACCAGAGGGGGTCCCATACGTCCTATCCATGTCGATTGTATATGATGTGATAGAAGGTGGCCTGGAGGCCACAAGATCGGCTGAAAAAATTTCACGTGCGTTGTACGAACTTTTTATTCATGCATTTGGCAAATTTGGTGCAACAACAGAAATTGCCCTTGAAAAATGCACAGCTGTGGCCGATGATAAATTCAGTCTTGCTGACCTTCGCAGAGTTATTCAATGGCGACTGGAATATCTCAGCTTGCGGGAACATCCGGCTGGTTACTTTCTTGCAGCCGGTGATACGCCAACATAAATGTTTATATATATCATCTGGTTGCATTATAGCCTTAAGTTAAGGAGAGATTCCATGCTGCTCGAAGTAAAACCCGACAGGATATTCATGGGCAAGCTGACTCACGACAGTGATCTGCTGGAAGAACTGAACCGGATCTGCCAGGAAAAAAACATCACCTCGGGCTGGCTGGAAGGGTTGGGAGCGGTCAAAAGGGCCAGGGTCGGATTTTATGATCAGAATACGCAGGAATATCGCTATGTTGACCTGGATGCCCCTCTTGAAATCACCCATCTGGTTGGCAACATTTCATCCAGGGATGGACAGCCCTTTGTCCATGCCCACATCACGTTTGCCGATCACAAAGGCGCGGCTTACGGCGGCCATCTCGCACCTGGGACAATTGTATTTGCAGGAGAAATTTTGATCCGGTCTTTTGCTTCCACGGAATTTTCTCGTGCCCTGGATCCGGTGACAGGTTTGTATCTGTGGAAGGGAGAGAGTGCATAGACCCTTTTTTCCGATTATTTTTCCTGGTTGACAGGCCGATAATGAAATGGACTGTGTCCACACGGGTGGCAATCCATTTCCTTCCCCATGCAAGGAGAATTTCATGAGTGTGTCGGTCGATGCGGCAAGTGCGGTACAAAACCCGCAGAGTACACGCCAGGCATCCGTAACGCGCCAGGCCAGTCCCTCAGAAGAACAAGGTGCCGGTGAAGCGGCTGAAACAAAAGTGCAAGAAACATCCGAACCCAAAAGTTCCGGAGGCAATCCTCCCCATGTAGGAAATAATTTAAACGTGGTGGGGTAGGCAGCCGTCTTGCATTTCTTGTATCAGCACCATGTACCTCCATTGAGTACACAGGATTTACTGGAGCCATTCTTGCCTGTTGGAAAGAATGGCTTTTTTTTGGCCATTTTTTCAATTGCCGGCAAGACATTGCCGCAGGTCGGCAGCCAGATTTTCCAGCATCTGAAAATAGGCATCCGGTCCGGGTTGCAGGGCACTGCCCAGCGGGTCCAAAACACCCAGACGCACGTCAAAATCCTTGAACAAACCCTGGATCATGGCCGGTTGAAACTGGGGTTCACTGAACAGGCATACCACTTTGGATTGTCGCAGCCGCTGATGCAGCTCCTGAATGCGACGCGCCCCGGGGGGCTGTTCCGGACGCAGGGTGATCGTGCCGACTCCGGCAAGTCCATAGCGGGTTTCAAAATATTGATAGGCATCGTGGAACACGATAAAAGGACGGTCGCGCACGGGAAGCAGGAGATTTCGCAATTGCAGATCCATGGCCTGCAACCGTTCCTGCACCCGCTGCCCGTTACGTTCAAACAAATTTTTTTGTTCCGGCCAAACGTCACCAAGAATACGGACCAGGGCTGCCACCAGAACCCGTCCATTTTCAGGATCCAACCAGACATGGGGATCCACAAGCGTTGCCTGGTCATGGTCGGCATGGGGATCGTTGTCATGTCCATGGTCAGACTTGGCATCCCGGGGCCCATTGTCATGTTGATGGTTGGCCTTGGCATCCCGGGGTTGATCATCATGCCCATGGGCAGCATCCCAAACCCCTCCCTGCCGACTGGGCAGGCGATGCAGGTCAGAAAGTTCCAGCATGGCCACGACCCGGCTCCGTGCCGCCAGTGATGCCAGGGGACGCTCCAGAAACAATTCCAATTCCCTGCCCACCCGCACGATCAACCGCGACTTTTCCAGGGCACGGGCATCCGAAGGCCGTAAAGTGTAGGTGTGGGGGGAAGCCGCACCATTCAGCAGCAGGGTGGGTGTGGCAAACCCCTCCATGATGCCCGCTACCAGAGAATGCACAGGCTTGATGGTGACCACAACCAAGCCATCGGCAGCGCTTGTTGCCGCCAGGACAGAAGAAGTCAAAAATGTCCAGATAAGACCGCAAAGCAAAACAAATCCTGGCGACATGAATCTGCCTCCCCAAAAATCACTTGCCTGCCTGATTGCCTTGGGCATGGAAATGTTATATCATAACATTTTGCGCTGGACCATGGGTTGCGAAAAAAATGGCTCAGGAGCGTAAAATCTCCCGCCATGCATTCACGAAAGGTGTGTCACACATGGGGCTGCTGCCAGTCTTTCTGGAACGGGATCACGATCATGAACGCTGTCTGCAAAAAACCCTCCAGGATGCAGAACGCATTTGCCGGGAACGCCGCCTGCGTCTGACACCTCAGCGGCAACGGGTTTTGGCAATCATTGCCAGCAGTCACAAGGCCGTAGGAGCCTATGACATATTGGAGATGATGACACCTGGAGGACCCTTGCCGGCCCCGGTGACGGTCTATCGTGCCCTGGAATTTTTGATGGCCCAGGGTTTGGTGCATCGTCTGGCCAGTTTGAATGCCTATGTGGCCTGCCGACATCCGGGAGCCGACCACGGTGCCCATTTTCTGGTATGTCGGCATTGTGCCACGGTTGCCGAAATGAGCAGTGCGGCGGTCTGGCACTCCATCCAGGAAAAAGCCGCCATGGCGGAATTTACGGTGGCCACACTGCTGGTCGAGGTGGCCGGGGTGTGTCGGCATTGTCGAGAACCTGTGGGACAGACCCCATGAACAAGGATGCATCGCCCCTGGTAACCGCCTCGGGTGTGGTCCTGACCATGGGCGGCGTGCGGGTTCTCTCCAGCGTGGAAATGAGCGTTTTGCCCGGGGAGATTGTGACGCTCATCGGTCCCAACGGGGCAGGCAAGACCACCCTGATCCGGGTATTGCTGGGCCTGATGCCACCCGATTCAGGAGATGTGGTCCGCCGCCCGGGGATTCGGATCGGATACGTCCCGCAACGTTTGCCGCTGGATCCAATCCTCCCCCTGACTGTTGCCCGTTTCATGACCCTGACCGACCGTCGTTCATTGGCAGCCTTGCAGGAAGCATTGGCAGAGACCGGCGTCGCCCATCTGGTTGCCGCGCCGGTTGCCAGATTGTCGGGCGGCGAGATGCAACGGGTCCTGCTGGCGCGTGCCCTGCTGCGTGAACCGGATCTGCTCGTCCTCGATGAACCCGTCCAGGGCGTCGATTTTGCCGGGGAAGGGGCCATGTATGAATTGATCGGCACCATTCGCAGCCGGCGTGGTTGCGGCATTCTGCTGGTATCGCATGATTTGCATGTGGTGATGGGGGCCACCGACCGGGTGATCTGCCTGAATGGGCATGTTTGTTGTGCCGGTGCCCCAGAGACCGTGAGTCGTGATCCGGAATATGCCCGCCTGTTTGGCCCGCATGCAGCTTCGGCCTATGCCATCTACGCCCATCGCCATGCCCGGAGCCAACATCCTGACCGTCCCCCTCACGCCCACTGCGATTGTGCGGAGAAACCGACTTGATCCTGACCCACCCGATTGTTTGCAGAGGTCGGCATGTTATTCGATGAGTTCCTTTGGCGTGCCCTGGCGGCAGGTGTTGGCGTGGCCCTGGTGGCGGGTCCCATGGGGTGTTTTGTCATTTGGCGGCGGATGGCCTATTTTGGCGACACCATGGCCCATTCGGCCCTGCTGGGGGTGGCCCTTGGCCTGATGTTTTCGTGGGGAACTGTCCCGGGAGTCGTGACCGTGACCATTCTGGTGGCCTTATTGCTGCTCACCTTGCAACGGCGTCCGGGTCTGGCCACGGATACCCTGTTGGGAATTCTTTCTCACCTCTCCCTGGCTGCCGGTCTGGTGGTTCTGGGATTGCTTTCCTGGCTGCGCGTCGATGTGATGGGGTATCTCTTTGGGGATATTCTGGCAGTGGATCGTCAGGAAATCATTTTGATCTTTGGCGGAGGTGGGCTTGCCCTGGCCATTCTGGCGCTGATCTGGCGACCACTGCTGGCCATCACGGTACATGAAGACCTGGCCCGTGCCGAAGGAGTCCCCGCCGCCCGGGTCCAAATGATCTACATGCTGCTTCTTTCCCTGGTCATTGCGCTCTCCATGAAAGTGATCGGGGTAATGTTGTTGACCTCCCTGCTGATCATTCCGGCAGCCACGGCCCGCCGCTTTGCCCCTTCCCCAGAAATCATGGCGTTTCTGGCCGCCCTGTTGGGTTGTGTGGCCGTGATTCTCGGCTTGTCCGCCTCCCTGGCATGGGATACCCCCTCGGGTCCCTCCATCGTGCTGGCAGCGGGTCTCTTATTTGTGGTCACGCTTGCCTATCCGCAAAAAAAACGCTGAAGGGTAAGCGGTCAACGATCCACATCTTCCCCCCGATGGGATACAAACAGATCACACTCGATGACCCAGGAGACAACCCATGGCCAAAACTGGGTGGTGCCCGACATTGACCTAATTGCCTGGTATGGTGTAAATTTTCTTCGACTCGGTGACATTGCCATGGAAGGAGAAAAATATGCTGCCCTTGGAAGCTTTTTGTTGCCAGAACCCAGATTGCCCGGATGCGGGGATCCGAGGAAAGAGGAACCTCAGGCGGCATGGCTATAGCGGCCATAAACAACAGATTCGAGGCTTGTTTTGCAAAACATGCCGTAAATATTTTTCCGAACGAAAAGGCACCGTGCTTGAACATAGCCGATTGGAAACAGGTAAAGCAGTTTCACTCCTGAAACATCTGCGTGACGGTTGTGGTGTCCGAAGTACTGGCCGTTTGGTTGGTGTGTCGCCTGACACCGTTGTACGGTACTCCCGTCTTGCTGGGAGTCACGGGTTCAGGTTGCACGATGAACTTGTTGCCATATCCCCTGCAACCAAGGAAGTGCAATTTGATGAAAAGTGGGGATTTGTTTTTCAAAAAGAGGCTCATTGCGCACCAGGTATCGAGGATCAGGGGGATAATTGGGATCACACCGCACTTGACGCAGAACATAGACTTATGTTGGCCGTTGTTCCTGGCAAGCGAACTGCGGAAAAATGCCACAAAGTTGTTTCTGAAGTAAAAAAACGAACAGAGGGGCGAACTGACTTGTTGCTGACATCTGACGAGCATGCTCCCTGCAAATCGGCCATCAAAGCAGCCTATACTGTTGAAGATCAACATCCTGAACATCGTCAGAGAAAAAAAAACCAAACGAAAAATGCCAGGGAATCTGTGCTATGCAACAGTCCGAAAGACCCGTGAAGGTGGATGCGTGGTCAGTGTGTTGAGAACACTGGTATTTGGGACATTCGCCCTTCTGGCTATGCTGCTTTTTCGGTCGAGTGTCAGCTCTACGATCAACACTTCCTTTGTTGAACGGCACAACGGAACAGACCGGCATTAAAATGCTCGTAAAGCAAGGAAAACGTTAAAATTTTCTAAAAATTGGGATGTTCACAACGCACTGACATATTTTGTCGGGTATGGCTACAATTTTTGCTGGCCAGTTCGGACCTTGCGCATCAAGGAACTGGGGAGGTGGAAGGCCCGAACACCAGCTATGGCAGCAGGTCTTGCGGATCACGTATGGTCAACTGAAGAGTGGGTCTTGTTCCCGGCTAGACCTGTTAGGTCAACATAGGACACGACCGAGTGTTGTACCGAATCCGAGAAATGTTGTCGTTCACGCTCTGGAGGAACTCCATGTCCCAAACCCTGACCATCGATGATATCTGGAAACTTTTTCACGAGACCAATCAACTGTTTCGGGAATCGGAGGCCAGGACAAAACACGATTTCCAGGAGGCCAGACGCCTGCTCAGGGAAGCGGAAGCCAGATCGGAACGCGATATCCAAGAAGCCAGACGTTTGTCCCGGGAAGCAGACGCCAGACTGGAACGCAACATCCAAGAGGCCAGACGACTCTCGCAAGAGGCAGAGGCCAGACTGGAACATGACCTTCAGGAAACCAGACGCCTGCTGCAGGAAGCAGATGACAAAGCGCAAGCCAGAATGGCACATGAGTTCCAGGAGGCCAGACGCCTGCTCCAGGAAGCGGATGACAAGGC
>JADGCO010000038.1:0-10645 GCA_015228935.1 Magnetococcales bacterium
ATAAAAGTAATATAGAAGGAAATACCCACCCGCAGGACAACAAAATGTCGCCAGCAATCCGATATTAAGCAGTGATGGCCTGTCCAAAAAAGCAAAAGGCCCCGCCTGCCTACCTCGGAGCCATGCACGAAACTACCCTATTCTCTGAAAATTATAACCGACTTTTGCGCCCCCCTCAAGGGAAAAAATCGCCTGGGAACTTTTTTGCCCAGAATTCATCAAATATTGAAGACACCGAAAATATTGAAAGTTACGGATCAGTCTGGACGTACCAACTCAGCGGAAGGAACCACGCCATGTGCAACCTGTCCCAGATCCACTTTTCCATAGATACAAGTGAAAAGATTATCATATTCAATGACAAGCTTGACATCAACCTCACTTACCCAGGTGCCCTGCATACCACCGCCCGAATACGTTATATAAAAGTTGATTCTGCGCTTGTCTTGAGCGATCATTCCCCGACAATAAACTCAAAATGCTTTGTTGACATCGACATGGAAAGTGATCATCTCTATTCACGCGGCCATGTTTTAAATAATCTTCCTTCAGGTACCCTGATATATCTGGAAAATGGATTTCGCATATTCGAATTTTTCACCAGACAAGTCATTGATAGCAAAAACAATCTTCTGGAAAAAATTATTGTTTCAAAAAAGTTGAAACAATTTTCAAACAATCCAGAAAAAACAGACGAAAAAATAAATTGCTGGGAATTCAATCAATGCGGCAAGGAAGAATACTGTCTCGCCGGAACTTCAGACAGTTTCGACGGATTTTTCGGTGGCAAAAATGGCGGGAGGTTTTGCGCGTTCATTGAAGGCACGTTATGCAAGGATGACACACCCAGGAGAGACAGCGACAAACTGAAAATGTGTTCCCATTGTCCCTTTTACGAAATTCTTCTGAAAGATGTGGCCTGAAACGATTTGACATGAAAGACTTTGTTGGGGCTTTGCCTCAAACCCACCAGGAGGAAGGGCGCAGCCCTTCCTCCTGGACCTCCATCCCGGTTTTTCATACGTTTTTTTCTGCCTTGTTCTCCGGCCAGATGAACGACGCCACCACCCCCGCCCCCAACACCCCAATCACCACCAGCAAACTGGCGTTCGGAGAGATGTCAAACCCGGGCCAGTGGAAAATATGATTGGTGGCCGTCAGCGCCAGTTTGGCTGCGATGAAGAACAACAGGGCAATGACGGCCTTGGCCAGATGCACCAGATATTGGGTCAGGGCAGCCAGGACAAAGTACAACGAGCGCAACCCCAGGATGGCAAAGATCATGGCCGCATAGACCAGGAGCGGCTCGCGGGTGACCGCAATCACGGCTGGTACCGAGTCGAAGGCAAACATGACATCGGACGTTTCAATGGCCATGAGGCAAAGAAAAGCCGGCGTGGCATAGAGAGCGGCAGCACGGGACACATTGATGGTCTTGTCGGCCTGTTTTTCCTGTTCGACCTCTTTGCGACCCAGGAAAAACCGTCCCCCGTGCAAGCGCGGAAAGACCGGCAACATTTTTTCGGTCATGGTGACCGACCAGTGATGCGAGTAATCCTTGATTTCGTCTTCGGTCTCTCCGGCGGTGAGCATTTTCCAGCCACTCCAGGCAACGATGACCGCGAAGACATACTCCACCCAGGCACTCATGGCAAACAGGGAGGTCCCGGCTACGACAAAAACGGCACGAAAAAGCAGGGCACCGATGATGCCATAGTAGAGGATTCGATGTTGCAAGGCACCATGGATGGCAAAGCTGGAGAAAATGGCGATGAACACCATGAGATTGTCCACCGAGAGGGATTTTTCCAGCACATACCCGGCCAGGTAGAGGTTGGCCCAGGTCTTGTCGAATTTCAGGTAGAGATAGGCATAAAAGCCGAGGGCCATCAGCACCCAGAAACCGGACCAGAGCATCGCATCCCGGAAGGTGATATCCTCCTGTTTCCGGTGCGCATGCAGGTCCAGATAAAGCGATACCACGATCACCCCACAAAAGATGAGGATCGTTTCCAGGGGAAAACCAAAATGTTCCATTGGGGGATGTCTCTGTGTTGCAGTGAGTCTGTGGTGAAAAAGAGACGGGGAGAGAGAAACAGGGCGGGTCTTCTCTCTCCCCGGGAATACTCAACCGATATTGACCCCGAAGCTTTTGGCCATGGGTCCCAGACCACCGGCAAAGCCCTGTCCGACCGCGCGGAATTTCCACTCGGTGTTGTGGCGATACACTTCGCCGAAAATCATGGCGGTTTCGGTAGAGGCATCTTCGGAGAGGTCATACCGGGTGATTTCCCGGGCATTGGCATCGTTGACCACGCGGATGAATCCATTCCGAACCATGCCAAAATTCTGTTTCCGAACTTCGGCCTCGTGGATGGTCACGGAGAAGACAATTTTCTGGATTTCCGCCGGCACCTTGGCGAGATCGATCCGGACGACTTCATCATCCCCTTCACCGGCACCGGTCTTGTTGTCACCGGCGTGGACGACACTGCCATCGGAGCTGCGCAGGTTGTTGTAGAAGACAAAATCGTTATCGGCACGCACCTTGCCGTCGGCTTTCAACAGGAAAACGCTGGCATCCAGGTCGAAGGCGGCACCATCGGTGGCCCGGATATCCCAACCCAATCCCACCGCAATATTGGTCAAACCAGGCTCTTCCTTGCTGAGGGAAACATTCCCTCCCTTGCTCAGACTGACGCTCATAGGTCTCCTCCCATCCCGTGACGGATTTCGGTCTAGATTTTTGTTGTGAATAGGGGTTTCGTCGATTCAGAGATCAAAATCGGCAGGGGGCAGGCCGAGTTCCCGACAAATTTCGCGCACGACTTTCTTTTCCTGCTCGTCAAAATGGCCGTCCGAACCCCCGATGACACAACTGACGCGCACGAGCAGGCGCGCCTCATCCGGTTTTTTGGCCACCTTGCTGATCACTTTCAGGGCCTCCGCCTTGCCCAGGGCATAATCAAACTCCAGTTTGCCGATATGCTGCTGAAAGGAGTTGATGACGGCATTCGTGTCAAAATGTTTGAGGGCATCGGAATTGCGGACGTATCCGAGCATTTTTTGCTTTTCCTCGCTGGAAACGCTGCCATCGGCGGCAGACACCAGGGCACAACTGGCCAGGATGGCCTCCATCAGGTCACGATTGCGAAATTTGGTCATTTCCGCAGCGACCGAACTTTGCATCTGTTGTGCCTTGGCCTTGAGATCGTCAAAAAAACCCATGCTTCACCTCGAATTGTGTCAATGCGGTCAATCCTTGCTGCCAGCACTCCACTGGAAGCCCCATCCGTATTGGCGATCCATGTCGCTTTGTCCACGGAAATACTCGGCAAGTTTTGTGACTTTGATTCCCCCCTGGACATTTTCCAAAACGGCAATGGCGCACATGGCCCGGTCGTTGCGGCCATCGGTCAGACGGACTTCAAGGGGGGGTTCGTTCTGGACATGGACGGTCACCACACCATCGGTGGCATTCCAGTTCGGGGCTCCTTCGTAGATGAAGGCATACACAAGAACCCTTTTAATTCTACTCCATTTATTCCCATTGATCAACAGATTCTCGCCATCGCTGTTCTCCCCGGTGCGATCATCCCCGGAAAGTTGCATGAAAGGTTCCTCTTCCAGGGTGCCAAAGCGGTTGCCCAGGGCCTGGATGACAGTCTTGAAGCCGTTGGTCAACTCGACAAAGCATCCCAGGTCCAGATCGATTCCCTTTGTCGCCCGGCCAAAAAAGCCACGCGATATCGTATTGGCTTTTGACCAGTTCAGGTTGATCCGGATCTGACCGTAACCGGTTTCCTTTTTTTCCAGACTGACGCTTTCCCCTTTTTTTTCCAAGGTCACCTTGCTCAGGTTGACTTTGGCGGGCGATTGCGCCGGGGGTACCACAGGTGGAGGGGTTGGCGACCGTGTCGGCGAAGGTGCCACCGGAGGCGTGGCTGACGACTCATCGACATCCACGCCATACGATCTGGCCAGCGGGGCCAGACCGCCGGCATACCCTTGAGCCACGGCCCGCATTTTCCACTGGCCCTGGCGTCGATAGATTTCGATCAAGGTCATGGCCACTTCGCGGGCACCCTGGATCGGGAAAGCAAACTCAAGCTGCTCTGCACCCGTGAGGGCATCCACAAGCCTGGCCTGCAATTGTTGCAATTGACCCAGGGACTGACCGCGCTGTTCGCCGGCGTCCACGGTGACCGTGAAGGCGACCTTGTGAATATCCTGGCCCAGTCGCGCCAGATCCACGGCAAACACGGTGGTCTGGTTGTCGGGACCGGCCGTTGTTTCCAAGATCACGGCCCCATCCGGGGATTGTTTTTGATTGTAAAACACCATGTCGGCATCGGAGCTAACCTTCCCCGATTCTGCCAGCAGAAAAGCGCTGACATCCAGTTCCATCCCCGGTGGCAGGGATGGTTGCCAACCAATCCTGACTTGCAGGCGTGTGGCTTGAATGGGTGCATTGCCCCCTTGCGTCAAGGTCATACCCATGTTCCAAACCTCAATATTTTCCTGGAGTAACTGTGGGCAAAGTGCGCAGCAGGGTCATGACCGTCAAGGATCGACACGACACAACCCTGCTCAGAGGCTGTCCATGAACTCTCGGATAAAAAAATTGGAAAGAAAGATTATATTGGGGCTTAAGCTCCAAACCCCGCCAGGAGGAAGGGCACAGCCCTTCCTCCTGGACCTCCATCCCAGTTATTCACTCGTTTTTTTTGAATGAACACGTTGCTAGACAGCCCCTCAGGATTTCATGCAAGGCAGATCCGGGAACAGGCACGCTTGTGGCTGTTACAAGCACTTGACCACGGCAGGCAAAAGATCCTGAAAAGTCCGGCCTGATGCCTGTTCGCCGATGGCGGTCATCTGCCAACCCTTGCCGTCGCGGGACAATTTGGCCATGATCTGCGCCGTATGGCTGCCGCTGCCGGTCAGTGAATATTTGGCCAGTTCATTGTTGGTTTGGTGATCCACCAGGCGGCAGGAGGCATTTTCGATTTCATCGAAGGTTTGCCCGGAAAAGCTGTTCACCACAAAAACCAGGCTGTTGGCCTGGGCCGAAACAGCGGGCAGATCGACGACAATCTGCTCATCGTCTCCTTCTCCCTCGCCGGTCCGGTTATCTCCGCGGTGCTGGATCGAGCCGTCCTTGCTCTTCAGTTGCCGAAACCAGACCGTATCAAGCATTTTCTTGTTCTTGTCGAAGACAATGCACGAAGCGTCAAGATCGATATCCTGACTCATTTTCACCAGACCGAACAGCGCTTTTTTCTTTTTTGCATCCCACCCAAGGCCCATGACCACCTTGGTGAGGGGGGTTGCCGAACTTTTTTCCAACGAAACTGTTTGACCCTTGCTGAGTGATACCACGGGACGTTCTCCTTTGTCGGCTTGAATTCCATTTTCATCCATTCCTCAGATAAGAACACCAGGAGCAAAAAACAAGCTCCGAGGAATCGGCTCCATGCCCATTTTGTTTTTCCTGTCCAGGATCATTCTCCATTTATCGGAGGACAACGTTCAATCATACGAAAAATACAGCCGCCCTGCAAGCATCCTTCCGCAGCAATAATTCAAAATCAAAACCAGATTCAGGAATTTACCGATTCTTCCGACCATTGTGGATGCCCAGGTCCCGGATTCCGGCTGCCGTGCGACAACAAAGGGGTTGGCGCGTGGCCGGCACGGTGAGTGGGGCCGGACCCTGTCTGCCTACCACCTGCCTTGCCTGAGAACGAGTCCGGAAATTCCGGTCCGCTGTTTGATATCTTGCAGGGCTTGTTCGGCGACTTCCCGACTGGCAAAGGGACCGGTTCGCACCCGATACCAGGTGGCACCACCAACTTCTGCCGCTTGGCGGGAAAAGGCCATGCCTGCGTCCCTGCCCACCTTCTGGTGCAACACCTCTTCCATTTCGAGGGCTTTTTCAGCGGTGCGATGGGCTGCCAGTTGCACGATGAAGGCACCCTCTTCGACCGAGGCTGTTGCCGCAGGTGTCGGCAAAGGACGTGCCGGCGGAAAGGCAACAGCCGCCGATGCCGGCAGGGATGCAGCCGGTTTCGCGCCTCCGGCACGTGCCGATGGGGGAGCAACAGCCGCCAGCGAGGTCGGGGATGAAGAAGAGACATCCATCACCGTTGCCGGGGTGGTTGCCGCTTTGGCCACGGTTGGAACCGCTGCCGGGAGACGGGCGTTGGCCATCAGCATTTTTCTGGATTGTTCCTGGGTTTCCCGCAGGCGTTTTTCCAGTTCGTTGACCCGCTCCAGGGCGGCCTGGGCCGAGGCCAGACGGGTCTCCAGATCACGCATGCGCACCTCTTGTTCCTGTGCTGCGGCCACCTGCTTTTCCAGTTCGGTGATGCGGCGCTTGTCGGCCTCCCAGGCCTGGAGTTTCTCTTCCAGGGCCACCAGACGTGCCATCTGCCCTTTGACCTCCTGGAGTTGTTTTTCCAGCAATTCGGCCCGACGATGTTCTTGTTCCGCTTCCCGGGTTTTGGCATCCAGTTCGGAACGCAGGGCCGCGACCGCAACGCCATCCGCTTCCCGCAGGGGAGTACCCCGCACTGCACCCTCAACGGCCATGCGCGACAGATAGCCAATGGCCGTCTGGGCCACCTGGGCATATTTTTCGGCCACCTGTCCGACCCCCTGGCGGGCGGCGGTATTGCCCGGATCCAGGCGCATCACCTCTTGATAGCGGCCAATGGCCTGATCCCCGGAACTGGCCAGCAGACGCAGGGATTCCAGGTCCCGATCCGCCGCCGCCAGCAATGCAATCACCTTGCCGGGATCTTCCGGAACCGTGGCCACCGCCGCCACCACCATGCCGGGTCGGGCATCCTCCGGCAGAGGCGCACGCTGGCCTGCGGTCAGGGCCGGAGGCGAAGCCAACATCTCTTCTCCCTGGGCAATGGCCTGTTGCCGGGAGCGGTTTTTGGTTTCATCGGTATAGACGGCCCATCCAAGTACCGAGGCCCCAACCACACCGCCGGCAACCAGCAGGGTCACCGACAGATGGGTCATCAGGCGGGACAGTCCGGCCCGTGTGGAACGGGGACGTCGTTCACTCTGGAGATCCTGCTCCACCACCAGGGGTGGTGGCGGCACAAATGGCAGGGAGGAACGTAACGTCTCGGGACGGGCAGGCTGGCTCTCTGGACCATTGGCCTTGTGCGCCGCTGCGCTTGTCGTTCGGGACGAAGCCACCTGGTTATGGGCGGGGGTCCTTGTCGCCACGACTCCGCCATTGGCCGCCTGGACAGAGGGTGCCTGCGCCGTTGTTCCACCGTTGGCCGCCTGGACAGAGGGTGCCTGCGCCGTTGTTCCACCATTGGCCGCCTGGACAGAGGGTGCCTGCGCCGTTGTTCCACCATTGGCCGCCTGGACAGAGGGTGCCTGCGCCGTTGTTCCACCATTGGGCACCTGGACAGATGAGATCTGGGCCATTGTCCTGCCAGAGGATGAAGCGACCGCTGAAGCCCGCGCCATGGTCCCACCATTGAGCGAATTGACAGACGGGGTCTGAGCCACCGCTTGATCACCGCCACTTGCCGCTGCTACCCGATCATCAGGCAATGCGACGGATGGAGCCGGTATCGTTGCCCCGCCATTGGGCAATGCGATGGATGGAGCCGGCATTGCTGCCCCACCTTTGGGCAAGGCAACCGCTGGAGCCGGCACCGGTGTCCCGCCATTGGACAAGGCAACGATTGGGGCCGGCGCTGTTGTCCCGCCATTGGCCAATGAAATGGTCGGGATCGGTGCCGTTGCCTGGCCATCGGGCAATGAAACAGACGCATTCTGAGCCGCAACCGGCAGCTCCACAGCGGCACTGGCAGAAGGCATCCCGGAATTTGCCGGGGAGGAGAGATCCGCAGGCACGGAAAGGTCCACCTGGACCCTGGTCGGCGCGACAACAGCAAAAGCATCCATGAACTCCCCGGCCCGGGCAAAACGCTGCCCGGGCTGCCAATGCAGTGCCCGGGCAAAGACCCGGATGCGGGCTTCGTTCAGGGGGGGAAGCGTGCCAAAACCCGGGGTGGTCCCGTTGCCAATGCGAATTTGCGCCTCGGTCAACGCGGCCAGCAATCCCGGTCCGGCCAGCGAACTGTTGCCATGGGCCGTTGCCAGAGAGACAATCTGCGCCGGCGTGAAGGGAACCCGTCCCGTGGCCAGTTCGTAAAGCAGCACACCCAAGGCAAAAATATCCGCGCCGGGTCCGGGTTCGCTCCCCACCAGACGCACGCCATTTTTTTGAATATACAGGGCTGCCCGCGGGGAGGACTCGCCATGGACATGTTCCAGGAGAAACTGTTCCGGGGCAATGTAGGGATGACTCTTTTCCAGGGCTGTGATATCCAGGTCACCCCCCAGGCGATGAACCAGATCGCGCACCGCATGGGCCATGCCAAAATCAACCAGACGAATCTCTCCATCCTGGTCCAGGATGACATTTTGCGGTTTGAGGGCACGGTGGCTCAGATCAAGGGCATGGGCCTGATCCAGAATGGCCGCAATCTTCCGCCCGATCTCCACCACATCCGACCAGAGAATCCGTCCCCCCGGCCGGGCCAGACGATACTGCTCCAAGGTGACGCCGGGGGCATGGAGACGCACCAGAAAATGCCTCTGCCGCTCCCGATCAAAGACATGACCGTGCAGGGTGGAAATCCGCTCATGGCGCAAGGTCTGATAACGATGAAATTCCCGTTTGAACCGGGAAAAAAAGGCGTCCGTGTCCCGAACCAGCGATTCAGGAAGCAGCTTCAGAACCACCAACGCATCGTTGGTCCGGTCCTGGGCCAAAAACAACTCCCCTGACGGTCCACGCTCCAACCGGCGCTGGATCGTGAACATGCCATTGGCCAGAGAGGTACCCTCTTCCATGTCTGAAACCCTGCTGCCCGCAATGAGAAAAGCATGTCCGGCTTGCCCGGAACACGCAGCCACCACAGTCCCTGTATTGGTTTATGGGTACATTAGAGGTTTTCATCCCCTGCTTGCAAGGTAAATCGTCATGCATGAACCCCTCTGGCTGGCCATCATTCTTGTGACCTTGTTGGGCGTGGCGGCAGGGCGTCTGCCCGGTTTGGCCATGAACCGGACCACCATCTGTCTGGTCGGGGCCACTTCCCTGGTTCTCTCGGGGGCCATTTCCCGCCCGGCGGCCTGGCAGGCCATCGACCTGGATACCATCGTCCTGCTGCTTGCCATGATGGTGGTCAATGTTCATCTGCGCTGGGCCGGCTTTTTTCAATGGGTGGCCCGCTGGACGATCACCCGTGCCCTGCCGCCGGCAGGTTTGCTGGCCGGATTGATGCTGCTCTCGGGTATCCTTTCCGCGCTCTTTGTCAACGATACCGTCGTCCTGGCCCTGACCCCGCTCGTGGTGGAGGTGGTGCGGGCTTCGGGTCTGCCGCCGGTACCCTTTCTCATGGGCCTGGCCACCTCGGCCAACATCGGTTCCGTGGCCACGATCATCGGCAATCCCCAGAACATGCTCATCGGCATGGCCTCCGGCATCCCCTACCAGCGTTTTCTGTTTGCCCTGGCCCCGGTGGCCCTGGGCGGATTGATCATCGCCTGGATTCTCCTGGTTTTTCTCTATCGTCACACCTGGAAATCCTTGCCTGAAACCGTCGATCTTGAACCGACTGTAAGCCGTTTGCGGGGCGCTGCCCCGGACCCCGCCAGGGGGAAGGGCGCAGCCCTTCCCCCTGGACCCCCATCCCAGTCTTTCATTCGTAAAAATTTTGCCGTTTCTGCCCTGCTTTTGCTGGCCCTGCTGCTGGGCATGCCGGTCGCCATGGCCGCTCTGAGCGCCGCTTCCCTGCTGTTGATCACCCGCAAAACATCACCAGAAGCCGTTTTCAGGGAAATCGACTGGAGTCTGCTGGTCTTTTTCGCCGCACTTTTCGTGGTCACCCGCGCCGTGGAAACCACCGGTCTGAGCCGTTGGATTTTTCAGGAGTTGAATGTCGGGCAGCATCTGGACGTTCCCTCTCTGACCCTGATCGGTGCCCTGCTCAGCAACTTGGTCTCCAATGTGCCGGCGGTTCTTCTGCTGCGACCGGTGGTGGAACTGTTGCCCACCCCCGAAACCGCCTGGCTCACCCTGGCCATGGCCTCCACCCTGGCCGGCAATCTCACCCTGCTCGGCTCGGTCGCCAACCTGATCGTCGCCGAAACCGCCCAAAAACAGAATGTCACCCTCTCCTTCCGCGCCTATCTGGTCGCCGGAATTCCCATCACACTCTTGACCCTGGCCTGGGGCATCCTGTGGCTGCTTTACAGATAGGCTGGGGGCTGGAGGCTGCGAAAAAAAGCGAAAAACAATTCGAGTGGCATTGTGGGGAGTGAATCAGCTATATTGAAGTGAGCGAAGGAGGTTGCCATGACTGCGATTGCATTCGATACCCTCAAATTTGTGGAAACTCTCAAAGCCTCCGGCTTTGACGATGCCCAGGCCAAGGGCATGGCTCGGGTTTTCAGCGAAACACAAGATGCCTATAAAAACGACTTGGCCACCAAGAACGATATTCAGGAGGTTAAGCGGGAAATCCAGGATGTCAGGCGGGAATTTGATGAAACTCAAGACACCCTCAAAAACGACTTGGCCACAAAGGGCGACTTT
>JADGCO010000038.1:10674-37748 GCA_015228935.1 Magnetococcales bacterium
TAGGCGAGAGGTCCAGGAAGTCAGGCGAGAGGTCCAGGATGTCAAACAGGAACTCAAACGGGATAACCAGGAACTCAGACGGGAACTCAAACAGGACATGAAGGAACTGGAACTCCGCATGACCATCAAGCTGGGTGGTTTTGTCATCCTGGGCGTGGGGCTTCTCCTGGGCATGCTGCGCGTGTGGCCCATTCCCACCCAATACGCACATCCACCCGTCACTCACGAAACCCCTCTCGCCAAACCGGCCAAATGATCATGCACAACACCCCATGTCCGCCCAAGTCCCAGCCAGCCCGTTCGATTGCGGGCTTCAGCATGCTTGAATTGTCCATCGTGCTGGTGGTCGTCGGTCTGATCGTCTCCATCGGCATGACCATGGGACCGGACATGATCTTCACCGGCAAGGTCGCCCAGACCCGTGACCAGATGGAGCGCATCCGGCAGGCCATCGAAGGGTATGCCATGACCAACAACCGGCTTCCCTGTCCAGACATCAGCAGCGACAGTGTCAACGATGGTGTGGAGGATCTTGGCAACATCACCGCCAATGTCTGTGATGCCAATGCCACCGGCCTCACCGCTCCCTACGATACCGGTTACCTCCCCTACACCACCCTGGGTCTGCCCACCAACAAGGATGCCTGGGGCAATCGCATCCGGTACGCCGTCTACATTCGCAGCAGTGCCACAGGTACCGGAGGCCGGACGCCAGACCTGGCCACCGACCACAACAGCGACGATGGGACAGAACTCAGCCGTACCGATTTTTGCACCAAGCTGGTTACGGCAGCCACCAGTACCCTTGCCACAGGAACAGATATCCACGTGGCCAATCTGACCGGCAATCGGGCTGGCAACAACAGCAACTCCGATTGCACAACCGGCATGAAGGTTCCCTTCGCATTGGCCACTTCAGGAGCCCGGGATGCCAACAACGACGGCAACAAGTTCGATGGCAGCAACAATCCCGGCAACAGCTATTGCTTCGACAACCCGGACCGCATCCTGAAACAATACTCCGAAGAACAGACCAGCACCGATCTTGCCAACGGTTACGATGACATCGTCGCCGTGGAATCCTTTCCTGTCCTGATCTCCCGCATGAACTGCAAAAACAACTGACCGGATCTGTCACCCCATGAAAATACTGCTGCTGCACGCCGATCATTTCCGTTTCCATGTCACGGGCGAAACCGCCATCAGCAAGGGGCTGGAACCCCTGGCGGAGAGCGACCGCACCGGAGCCATGGAGCAGGTTCTCGTTTGCATGATCGCTGTGGAAAAGGGGGATGGAGAGGATCCCGGTGCCATGGCGCAAAAGGCCCTGGTGGTCATTCGCGACCAATGCGCCCAGATTCGCGAAACACGCCTCATGCTCTATCCCTACGCCCACCTCTCCGGCAACCTCGAATCCCCCCGGGCCGCCGTCGCGGTGCTGGATGGACTCACCACCCTCTGCCGCCAGGATCCGGCATTCAGCGAGGTGGGACGTGCCCCGTTCGGCTGGTACAAGGGGTTCGACATCCAGGTCAAGGGACACCCCCTTTCGGAAGCGGTCCGCTCCCTGGAACCAGGGGCCGGCAGTGGTCCCGCCGAATCCTCGGCCCTCAAAAATGAATCCCGCAAAAAAAGTACCTGGATCATCCTCACCCCGGCAGGCGAAGAGTTTCCCGCCGAATCCTTCAACTATGCCCAGCATCGGGGTCTGGAACAGTTCTACCGCTATGAAACAGCCGGTTCCCGCCTCAGCGAAGAACCCCCGCCCCATATCCGCCTCATGCAGGAACACGAACTCGTGGACTACGAACCCGGTTCCGATGCCGGCAACTTCCGCTGGTATCCCAAGGGATACCTGATCAAAAAACTCCTGGAAGATCAGGTCTCCGAACAATTGCACAAGCTGGGTGCCATGCGGGTCGAAACCCCCATCATGTATGATCGCAACCACCCGGCATTGTCCAAATATCTCGACAAGTTTCCGGCCCGGCAGTATCAACTGCAATCCGACAAGGGAAGTTACTTCCTGCGTTTTGCCGCCTGCTTCGGGCAGTATCTCATGAAGCGGGACATGAACATTTCCTATCGGCATTTGCCATTGCGGCTCTACGAGCTGACCCACTACAGTTTCCGCCGCGAACAAAGCGGCGAGCTGACCGGCCTGAAACGCCTGCGGGCCTTCACCATGCCCGACATGCATACCCTCTGTCGCGACATCGAGCAGGCCGTCGGCGAATTTTTGACCCACGTGGACCTCTCCCTGACCTGGGCGGCGGATCTTCACTATCAAAGCGAAATCGGGCTGCGGGCCGTGGCTGATTTTTACCATGCCAACCGGGATTATGCGGTACAGGTGGCCCGCAAGGCCGGGCGGCCAATCCTGTTGGAACTTTGGGAGCGGCGCTATTTTTATTTCGTCACCAAGTTTGAAATCAACGTCGTGGACAGCCAGGGCAAATCATCGGCCCTCTCCACGGTGCAGATCGATGTGGAAAACCCCAAGGATTTCGGCATCACCTTCGTCGGCCCGGATGGTCAGGACCATACGCCGCTCATGCTGCACACCTCCCTGTCGGGTTCCATCGACCGCAACCTCTACGCCATCCTGGAACAACAGGCCATCGGCATGACCAAGGGGTCACGCGGCAGCTTTCCGTTCTGGCTCGCCCCGACCCAGGTCCGCCTGATCCCCATCAAACCCGAGGAACACACCGATTTTTGCCTGGAACTGGCCTCGCGGATTGCCGCCCGGGTCGATGTCGATGAGCGGGGCGAATCCCTGAATCGCCGCATCCGTGCCGCCGAAAAAGAGTGGGTCCCGTTGATCGTCGTGGTGGGTCGTGATGAAATGGATTCCGGGCAGTTGCCGATCCGGGTCCGGGAAGACAAGAGCAACCGCACCTTCTCCGTGGATGACTTGAATGCCTTCATCCGGGAACGCATGGTTGGCAAGGTGACGGCCCCGCTCTCCCTGCCACAACGGCTCTCCCTGCGCCCGATTTTCCGGGGATAAACAAGGGCCGACAACATGCCACAAGGTCTGCAACTTCCGGATTCCGACCTGGCCAGGTTTTGTCAACGGCACCACATTCTGCGTCTCTCCCTGTTCGGTTCCGTGCTGCGTGGAACGGACCGTCCAGAGAGTGATGTGGATCTCCTGGTGGAATTTGCACCGGGTCACACACCGGATTTTTTTACCCTGGCCGACATGGAAGAGGAGTTTTCCTGTTTGCTGCATGGTCGCCGGGTGGATATGCGTACCCCCCGCGACCTGAGCCATTATTTCCGTGCTGAAGTTGTGGCATCAGCACAGGTGCAGTATGCGGCATGAAGACCAAATCCGTTTGCAACACATGCTGGATGCAGCCCTTGACACCTGTCAATTCACGGAAGGACACTCTTTGGGTGACCTTGAATCCGACCGGATGCGTCAATTTGCCATACTCCATTGCATTGAAGTGATCGGAGAAGCTGCTGGAGAAGTGTCGCAGGAGTTGCGCAGCCGGTCACCCCACATTCCATGGAAGAACATAATCGCCATGCGCAACCGATTGGCGCATGGCTATTTTGACGTTGATTTGGAAATTGTCTGGAAAACCGTAACAACGAAATTACCCATTCTGATTGGTCAAGTTCGCATTTTATTGGAAAACTGACCGTCCGGAGAGTGATGTGGATCTCCTGGTGGAATTTGCCCCGGGTCACACACCGGATATTTTTTACCCTGGCCGACATGGAAGAGGAGTTTTCCTGTTTCAGACAGGAAAATCAAAAGGATTGAAGGATTGTATTTCGGGAATAAGGAAATCTTTTGTGTTTCTGGTGACCACGATCAAGCCATGTTGCCAGGCGATGGCGGCAATCATCAGGTCTTCCACGTTATGATTCGGATGAGAATGCACCAGTTTGCCCCAAAGAAGTCCAGCGTCTACGTCAAAAGCCAACAATGGAGAATACCGTATGACCTGCGAGAGCCACAGGTCCAGCTCGTTGGCTTTCTCTGGATCCCGGGAACGAATGGATTCAATGCCCTTTTGAATCTCACCAACGGTGATGGCACTGATATGGAGATGTGACACATCGACCGTTTTGATCCAGGCAAGGACGTTGGGACTGGGACGTGGCCGACGCAACTCGGAAAGCACATTGGTATCCAGCAGATACATCAATCCAAAACCACGGCTCGATCTTTGGTTTGCGGATGCCGTGGCCCAATCCTCTCTTCCAAATCCTCCACGCGACCGTATGAGACCAACAGGTGTTCCATTAAAAAAAATGGCCTGGTTGGTTGTTGGATGTCGTACCGCAGGTCCACGGGGAGCATTACGACCCCATTTTGTTCCTGCCTGGTCACACACTGTGGGCTTTTGTCCGATGTCGCATCCATTTATGCCGCTCCCCTTGTTATGCCGCTCCCCTTGATTCAACAAGCCTTGGGTGCATTTTCGTATTTTTTATCCATTTTTTCAGCCCAACCGGAAGAAAGCCACGGTCTCCTGGAGCTTTTGCGCTTGTTCGGCCAGTTCCCTGGCCGTATTCGACATCTCCGCCGAGGCCCCGGCATTTTGTTGAATCACCTGATCCAACTGTTGAATCGCCTGGTTGACCTGTTGCGCCCCCTGATTTTGTTCTTCCGAGCCGGTGGTGATCTCCTGGACCAGTTCGGCTGTCCGCTGGATATCCGGTACCAGATGACCCAGAAGCTGCCCGGCCCGTTCCGCCACCGTCACCGTGGATGAGGAGAGTTCCTTGATCTCGCCGGCGGCCAATTGACTCCGCTCGGCCAGTTTGCGCACCTCGGCGGCCACCACGGCAAACCCTTTGCCATGCTCGCCGGCCCGGGCCGCCTCGATGGCGGCATTGAGGGCCAGCAGATTGGTCTGCCGGGCAATATCCTCGATGATGCCAATCTTGCCGGCAATCTCTGTCATGGCCGTCACCGCATGGGTCACCGCCGCACCCCCCTCCTGGGCATCCCTGGCCGCCTTCTGGGCCATTTTGCCGGTCATGCCGGCATTGTCGGTGTTTTGGGCAATATTGGATGTCATTTGTTCCATGGCGGCGGAGGTCTCCTCAATGCTGGCCGCCTGGGATGTCGCCCCCTCGGAGAGTTGCACGGCACTTTCACTCACCGTGCTGCTGCCCGTGACCACCTCCCGGGAAACCTCCTGGATACTTCCCACGATCTCTTTCAATTGCTGCACCATGCGGTAAAGACCGACATAAACCCCTCTGTCTGTCGGACAGATACGCCCGAACGTCACGGCCAGATTGCCTTCAGCCACATGATCCGTCACCCGCATCAACTCGGCAGGTTCACAACCAATCATCTTCAGAATTTGCCGGGTGAAAAAAATTCCCAAGCCACCAGCCATCAGAATCGTGCCGAGAACAATCACAAGATAAATGGAAAAATCCACCTTGGCCGTGGTCTGCAACCGGGTCGCCTGGTCCAACAAATCAGCCGCCAACCGGTCTTCGATATCTTTCAATAGATTGATTCGGGTCGTGCTGGCCGCAAACCAGACCCCGGAATCAACTCCGAACTCACCTCCCCCGGACTTGTCAAAGGCCGTCTGCCGCAGGGACTCCACCTCTTCCACCGGCTTGCCCGACAATTTTTCCCTGAAAAAAGCCGTTTGCCCGGCATTGGCCATGGTACGAAACACATGCAGATAGCTCTCCTGCTCGCCCACCAGTTTGCCAAATTGCCGCAACATGCCCGGAGCAAATCGATTTCCGGCAAAAGTGTTGGAAAGCACGGCCCGCTCCTGCCCGGCCCGCTCTTTGGCCAGCAAGAGATTGACATACGCCGTGGATTGACTGGCCATGGCCACATCCGCAGCCAGATTGGGCAGTTCTGCCACTGTCTCCAGCAATGTCGCAATCATGCCGGTATAAAAACCAATAGCTTCCGGACCCGGGATTGACAGGGCATCCACCTGTTTCCGGACAGGATCGATCCCACCCAGTTTGTGCAGGGCATCACGCAGTCGTCCGGCAAAACCACTGCCAAAGGGCGTGGCATCAAAACTTTTGGCAGACTCCCGGAGAAGACCCACCGCCTTGTCGGTACTCTCTGTCCGTTGGCGGGGCAGATCGGTCTTGAATTTTTCCCCCTTGCTCCCCAGAAAGCCCGCCGACATGCCCCGTTCTTTCTGGGCTTCGTGGACCACCGCGCTGATGCGCACGGCCAGACCCGTCAAGGACTCCATCGCCGCCATGCGCCCGGCAAGTTGCATTTTGTCCCACACGGCCACACCACCAAACCAGAGCAGGCCCAGCAGGGGCAAAGTCAACATGATCAAAAATTTGTTGCGCAAGCGCATATCATTCAGCCATTGCATGGCAATCTCCCGACGGATTTGGAATCTGCGTTCAGTTTCGCCTTGCAAGAACGAATAGCATCACAGGCTGCCCGAGTCCACATAAATATCCCTGTAGAGTAGAACCGTCCATCCAGGCAACCAGTGCATGCCATGAAATTTATATTGCAGGGAAGGAACTTTTTTGGCCGGACTTGACTCAAATCAAGATATGGTTCGAAATCAGATTCCTCAGATTGGTCGAGAAATTGATCGAGCCACGGAAGCTTGATCAGTTTAATAATGGCGTGAATTTTGCTTGACACCATCATCATGACTCTTTCCCCATGGGGGTGGGGGCGACGATGTACTGGTCTGAAAGGTGGATCCGTCAAGTCATTGCGATTGTAATCCTGGCCAGCGTGGCAACAGGGTGGTCAACCCTTCTCTACGCCCAGTCCGGAATGCCGGAATCCAGCTCGCTTCCCACAACCACAAGCCAGGATTCTCCAGACACTCCCGGTTCACCCCAGGATCACCCCAGGCTCCAGAGGCCGGTTCATCTGGAACAAAGGTTGAACGAGGCCTCCTTGACCAGAATCTGGCCTGTGGCCTATCCGATGGCACAACCCAAGCCCCGGCGGTTGCCACCCTCCCCTGACGAAAATCCGCAGACATCCCACGTCACCACCCAGAGCGAGGAACCTGCACCATCCGGGCGAAA
Organism: Magnetococcales bacterium; assembly: GCA_015228935.1. Classification (NCBI taxonomy): domain Bacteria; kingdom Pseudomonadati; phylum Pseudomonadota; class Magnetococcia; order Magnetococcales; species Magnetococcales bacterium. The sequence goes on from JADGCO010000038.1 coordinate 17,704, forward strand.
CGATCCGGGCGGCAGTCCACCTCCTGTGCCGGTCTGGTCCCGGGAAATCGGCGTGGAAATCCTGATGAAAGATCCAGAGTTCAACAAGGCATTCAAGAAACTTGGCCACGAAGTAACCGTACCACCCAATATCGCCTCCGATACTTCTGTCAGGCCAAAATCAACCTTCAAGCTGGAACCGGAACCAGACCCGGGATCCGAACCAGGTACAGGAACAGGAACAGGTTCAGGATCAGAATCGAGAACAAGACCAGGTTCAGGATCAGAATCGGGAACAAGACCGGGTTCAGGATCAGAATCGGGAACAAGACCAGGTTCAGGATCAGAAATTAGACCAGGAAAAGGAACAGATCTGGATTCGGAAGCAAGCACTCCGGAACCCGTCCTGTTTACCGAAACCTTGCCGGCACCTCAACCTGCCTCTCTGCCGGTGCCGTTATTCAAGAACAACATGTCGAATCAGGGTCACCCCTCTCCAGAACATCCGGATCATGCCAAAAAGAAGGTCGCTCAAAAGCAAACTGTTCCTGCCTCGCCGACCCGGACTCTCCAGGTAACCCAGACCGCCCAGCCACAGACAAAAAGTGAAGAAGACATCGAAATATCTGAGCCAACAACCCCCTCCAGATTGCAAGACCTGGTGCTGGGTCTGCTGCTGGGCAGTATGGCCTGGGCTTTGCGGCTGCGGATTCTCGGCTTCATGCAGCAAACCTGGGAATTTCTCCGGGGCCAGGATGATCGTGATGACGACAACGACGACACTGCCAGGGATGCAACAGAGAAACCCTCCTCTCCGGCAGGTTCCCGCCGGAGTTTCAATCCCCGGCACTGGCTTTTGCCACGTGGATTTCCCCAGTGGATTGTCCAGGATCGCAACTCCCGCTGGGAAAAAAAATTGCACGATATTCAAGTCAGGGAAGAGAATGAATTAAAAGAATCCACATTCCAGGAAACGTGCATGGCCAACGAGCCTCTCCCCGTCTGGGATCTTCCCCCCGAATTGCCAAGGAGACCTGACCCGCAATCCGAAAACAAAAAAAACAGAAAATATGCACAGGTCGAAACGCCAGACACACTCTCTGTTGAAAGTCGGGCCAGGCGAAATTGCCAACTGCCCATGCCGGAAATTCCTCTTTTCTGGAACCGGCAGCAGGAAATGGCCCGGTTGCAAAAATTGATCGCGGAAAACGCCGTTTACCGGCGCCCCATCGTGCTGACCGGCATGGGGGGAGTGGGAAAGACGCAGATTGTGGCGGAATATTTTCGCCGTACCACCCATTCCCGCACCCTGGTCTGGTGCAACCCCGAATGCAACTATATGGCCTTGCCCAAAAATGCCGAAACAGAGCCGCACCCCACCATCGAAATTCCCGGCGACATTCCCTATGCAGAAAAAATTCCGCTCATCCTGACGCATGCGGATGCCATCCACAATGGCCTCCTGGTGTTGGATGAGGTGGACGACCCCAACATGCTGTCGCACCTGTTCCGGCATCCGCCCCAATATCCGGTGATCATCACCTCGCGTTGCACCACCTGGGAGGGTGTGGCCGATCTTCTGGAGGTCAATCCCCTGAGCCTCGCCGAGGGATCCCGCTTTTTGTTGGCGCTGACCCGCTCTGCGGACATGGAGTCCGCCCTGGCCCTGACCCATGAACTGGGCGGCTTGCCCCTGGCACTGGTCCAGGCCGGTACCTTCATCCAGAGAACCCGGATTTCCCTGCAAAGCTATCTCCAGATGTTCAGGGAAAATGGATTGTTTCTGCTGGACAAATGCAAACCCCTGCAAAGCCAGTATCCGGGCAGCGTCGCCACCCTGTGCGAGCGGTGTCTGAGCCAGGCCAACACGCTCATGCCGGGGGCCATCGAATTGATGCGGGTCCTGGTCAACGTTCCCCAGGAATACATGACCCGGGATGGCCTGATCAACCAGTGGATCCTGCAACCCCCTCCCGGACAACACGGGCTGACCAACAAGGCCGCCCTGTTGTGCGCCCTGGAGTTTCTGCAACGCTACTCCCTGATTCAATTGGAAGAAATTTTCATTCGTATCCACCCTGTGATCCGCATGATCGTGCGCGCCGGTTTTACTGCGGTCAGCCATGCCGATCTTTATCAATACAGTCTGATTTTTCATAACAATCTTATGAAAAGACAGGCCGCGAACATGGAATGACCCGGCATGAACCAGCGCAGCCCGTCTGCCTTGCGTCGATATCCCCCATCGGCAGACGGACCCGTGACATGGGACAAAATCATCGCGGTCATCCTGGGATTGGGTTGCCTGCCACACGATGCGCCCGCCGAACCCCCGTCCGCTGCCGGCAGCGTGCCAATCCAGTCCCAAAGCGCATCAGCCGGTCCCCCCTCTGCTGCCGACAATTCGCAAATCCTGCGACAGTTGGAACAGGATGCCGTCCAGGGCGATCCGGAAAGTCAGTATTTGTTGGGACGTATCTGGGCAGAGGGCCTCGGCAGCAGGACCGATTACCTGGCAGCCCGGCAATGGTTTGAAAAATCGGCCAAACAGGGCCATGCCAAGGCCGCATTGGCCTTGGGGCGTTTGTACGATGCCGGCCACATTCCGGGCGTGGATAGTGGCATGCCTGAAATCCAGGCCATGGGGTGGTATCTCGCCGCTGCCGAAGGCGGATCGGTGGATGCCCCGTTTCACCTGGGATCCGCCTACGCCGAAGGACGCCTGGTGCCCCGCGACGATAAACTGGCCGTGCAGTGGTATCTCAAGGCGGCCCGGGCCGGTCATGTCGATGCCCAATACAATCTGGGTATTCTCTACCGCAGGGGTATCAACGGGGTACAGGAGCCGGAAAATGCCCGCATCTGGTTGCAAAAGGCCACCGATCAAAAGCACGCCGCCGCTGCCTATAACCTCGGCAGCATGTATCTGCTTGGCGATGGAATCCCCACCGATATGAACAAGGCCCATACCTGCTTTCTGATCGCTGCCCAACAGGAGCATGCCCAGGCCCAATTCCAGCTCGGTTTGATGTATTTTCTGGGCAAGGGGGTCAGCGTGGACATTGCCCAGGGGATCCACTGGTTTCGCCAGGCAGGCAACAATGGCGATCTCAACGCCTTGAACAATCTGGGCGTCATCTACAAGAAAGGTGTCGGTACCCAGGCCGATCCACAACAGGCCGTGGCATTTTTTGAAAAAGCCGCCCAGCGGGGCTCCACAACCGCCCAAAAAAATCTGGGTTTGATGTATGAAGATGGCCAGGGCGTCGCCAGGGATATGCGCCAGGCAGCCCACTGGTACGGAGCCGCCGCCCGGCAGGGAGATCCCGAAGCCCAGAACAATCTGGGCATTCTCTACTACAAGGGCGCCGGCGACCAACCCAACCTCACCAAAGCCCGTTACTGGTTGGAAAAGGCCGCCAGCGCCGGCAATGTGCAGGCCCAGAACAATCTGGGAGAACTCCTGCTGGATGACAAAGGACCTTTTCACAATCCCGAACTGGCACTGACCTGGTTGCGCAAGGCCGCCACAAGAGGTCTGGCCCAGGCCCAGTACAACCTGGCCCTGCATCTGGCGACCCGGGCCGGTCAGCAGGAAGCGGCATGGACCGAGGTGATCGACTGGTTCCGCAAGGCCGCCACCCAGGAGCATGCCCTGGCCCAGTTTCAACTGGGCAGCAAATATCTGCATGGCGTGGGGGTGGCCAGGGATCCCCGGCAAGCCCGCTACTGGCTGGAAAAAGCGGCCCAGCAAAACAACCCCGAAGCCCAGAACAATCTGGGCATGCTCCACCTCCAGGGTATCGGCGTCCCCCAGAACGACGCGGAAGCCCTGCGCTGGTTCCAGTTGGGTGCCAACCAGAACCACCCGGAATCCCAAAGCAATCTGCAATACATGCTGGACAGGAAGCGTTGAAAAAAACACAACAATAAAATTATTTTTGCTTGCGATCGACTGTTGCGGGAAAGGAGGGAAAAGAATTTTCTGTCCAGAGAGCTTCGGAGCCTGACGTCCAGGCGCCGGGTTGAACTGGCCGGATGAATGGATTCGGCCTGGCAACCCGGTATCAATTCATCTCCACAAGCTGATTGAAGACAATTTCCACTTCCCAGGCCCTTTGTTCGTACTTGACCAATTGGGTTTTTTCGGCGATCCAGCGATTGTAGGATTTGAGACCGGTCGTGGTGCCTTGATTCAATTCCGTATTTTTGTGCAAAAACCTGATCTTCATTTTTTGCAGGGCAATCATGTAGGCCAGCTCCTGGGCCTCCCGGATCAGGGATGTGCCTTTCTGCACAAAAGACATCCGGTCATCATGATCCTTGTTGCGCTTGCTGTTGTCGAACAAGGGAACAGAAAATTCAAACCCCACTTTCTGGGAGATGCCGTTGCCACCCGTGCCTCCGGCTGAGGTGGCGGTGGAAAAGCTCTTGTCCGTTCCGCCGACAAAATTGAGGTTCAGATTGGTCCCGGCACCCCGTCGGTCCGCTGCGGAAAGAAGGCGGGGCATGGCCCGCGACCACCAGCCGTCCGGTACATTGACATCCATGGCCTCCAGGGGATCTTTTCCCTCCCCGGTCTCCGGCATCACCCCCACCGTGGAAATTTGTTGTTGCAGGGTTTCGATATTCTGAACCTTGGTCAGGGCATCGAATTCGGGTCCGGGGGGAGGCAGCAAGGATTCAGACTCCTGCCGGGACTCTTTCTTGTGGGGAGTCGGTTTTTTGCCCACGGCGTCGGCATCCGGCCTGCCAGGGGGGGAGAGGGAAACCATCCAGGATGGCAAGCCATCCTTGCTGGAGGAGGAATACCCCTCGCCCACAGAGGTTTCCCGATCAGAGGATGCCTGGGCATGCCTGGGAGAACCTTTCCGCACCGTTGCCCCTTTCTGCGGGGCAGAGGCGTGTTCTTTTGGGATTCCTGGAGGCTTTTTTTCCAGGGATACCGTTGGCTTCTCCCCGGAAATTGGCACAGAGGCACTCTCGGCACGTTCGGCGGGTGAGACCTGGGATGGCGGCAACGCGGGTGACTGCCTTGCACTTCCCGGCGGCACACGGGCCTGACCCACCGATTGGGAAGAATCATAAGCCTCGGGCATGTCGGAATCCTCGGAAGCTTCAGAGTCCTCGGCATCCTCCGTATCATCGGCATCATCCGACTCTTCGGAAGCCTTGGAGGCCTTGGAGGCCTTGGAGGCCGATGCCTGGGAAGCCTGGGAAGCCTGGGAGACCCCGGATCCCCCGGATGCCTGGGAGGCTCCAGACCCCCCGGATGCCTGAGAAACCCCGGATGCCTGGGAAACCCCGGATGCCTGAAAAGCCCCGGATCCCCCGGATGCCTGGGATCCCCCGGAAACCTGTAATCCCTCAACAACAGCATCAGGCAGACGGCGTGGTTTTGGATGCGGCCTGGGCGTGGCAGGGCGGCGGCGATTCTGTGCGGCAACAGCAGGCTGCGGCGGCGTGGGCGGCGACGAACCGCCAACCGCTGCCGGCTTGCCACCCCAGGGCAACACTTTCGGGTCGATGATATCCAGGGACTCCTCCATGGGTATCGGCGAGATGGTGGCTTCCTGGGGCTGGGAGGGGTGAATGCGCAATACCGGCTGCCCCTTTTCGCCAACGACCTCCAGAACAAAGGAGGATTGATCATGCCGCAACAAATAGGGGGTGCGGGGAAATGGAGTTTGACTGGCATCTCCACCCGGAACAGTCACAGTCTCAGGTGACGGTATGACAGATGCCGGTGCCGGCAGCGGCTCCTCGGCCCAACCGCCGGCAGCCATGACGACCAGACCCAGCCCCAACACCACGTCGAACCATTGTCCCCGATCTTTGATCCTGACCTTGTTTGCTCCCAACCGCATGGAACCCGCCCTGCATCGCCCTGAAGACCCATCACGAACGACATGTCTGTCGGCTGTAGAAATCTTTCGGAATGAGAACTGACACTCACCGATCAATCACTCAAAAACCACACGAAAAAATCTGCAAAAAACATACCAATTATCACAACGGCAAATTTCGCCTGCCACACCTCTCCCCGACATCCCAACGCCCCTCATACGGAACAGCTCAAATCAGTCCATAATTTTCTTGCCGATCCGAGTATTTTAGATTATGCTAATATAATTATTTGCCAATATGAGGCACACCCGGATCATCGCGAGGCCACCGTTTAGAACAAAACAATCCAATTCTGTGTCGAAAACCCATCACCAGGAGTGGCATCGTGAAAAAGTATTCGCTAGACTACGCATCAGCAATGGTGTGTCATGTCCGCTCGCCCGGGGGATCAGACAAGGATCGGCCCGACGGTCACACGCCTGGCCACAATGAATATTTGTACGCCCTGGCCGCATGGCCCATGGGCAAACTCACACAAACCACGTTGGGGAGATCTGAACATGGCTGATCTGTTTTCCGATGCATGGATGAAACGTTTCCAGGAAGAGTGGAACAAGGAACCCGACCTGTCAGGTGCCCTGGAGAAGATTGACTTCAACTCCGTTATCGCCTACGGTTTCGACGGCGAAGACAACCCGCGTGGTGTCCTGGATATCCAGAAGGGAAAAGCCGTCAAGGCCGGTGCGTATAACGGCGAAGCCCTGAACTGGGACCTGCGTGCCTCGAAGGAAAACTGGGAAAAATGGATCCAGAAGGAACTGGGCATGATGGGTCTGGGCATGGCCTATACCACCCGCAAGCTGAAGTTCAAGGTTGGCGATTATGGCTCGATGATCAAGGATCCCCGGATGGCCGGCCCCTTCATCAAGAGTTTTTCCGTCATGGGTCGGGTTTGAGGGGAGCGGATTTCCATGAAGTCAACAAGGCAACCAACCGTGGCGCTGGTGCCGCTGGTCCTGACCGCGTGGCTCGTGCCGGCGGTGCCGGCGTCTGCCGCCGGTATCCCGGTGGGCAACCAGGCGGTGGTGACGGTGGAAACCGGCACCGTCGGTACCACCACCACGCTGGGGGGAACCGTCGTCCCCCTGAAAGAGGTCTCGTTTTCGGCGCAAATGCCCGGACGGGTCAACTTCATTGCCGGTGTGGAAGGGGACTGGGTCAAGAAAGGCGACACCCTTGTAGCCCTGGATGATGCCGATCTGCAAGCCAAACGCCGTGCCGTCCTGGCCGGCATGTCCAATGCCCAATCCGCCTGGCGCAATGCCCGGGTCCAATACAGCCGCCAGGTCTACGCCGGCCCGGATTATGCCGACCAGATGGGCATGGGCATGGGCAAGATGATGGACCGCATGATCACCAAACCCATGGACAACACCATGGGCGGCGGCGGCTCGGAACTGACCCGCCGCAGCCAGATCTATGCGCAGGGCACCCAGATCGACCAGGCCCGCAGCCAATGGTACCAGGCCAAGGCCCAGTTGGAAGAGATCGATGCCCATCTGCGCGACGCCCTCTCCCGTGCCCCTTTCGACGGGGTGATCGTGCGCAAGTCCGTGGAGGTGGGGGATACCGTGCAACCCGGCATGCCCCTCCTGACCTTTGCCGATACGGTCAATCTCCAGATCAAGATCGATGTGCCCGCCCGGCTCATGCCCGGCATCCGGAAAAACATGCTGATCGCCGCCAAACTCGACGTGGGTGATACACGCATCGAAACCCGGGTCTCCCAGGTCTACCCCATGGCCGACCCGCAACGCCATACCGTCACCGTCAAACTGGACCTGCCCAAAAATGCCCCCGGCGGCCCCGGCATGTATGCCGAAGTGATCATTCCGGATGTCACCACCCCCAATGCCAATCTGCCGGTCATCCCCAAAACCGCCGTTTTATGGCGCGGCAGCCTGCCCGGGGTCCTGGTCGTCAACCAGAAGAATGAGGCCGAACTCCGCATGGTGCGCATGGGGGGATTCGTGGATGACAAAACCATCAGCGTCCTCTCGGGTCTGCAAAGCGGGGAACGCATTCTGGCCGCCCCCACCAACACCATGGCCTCAGGCCTGAATCCCATGCCGGATGACGGGTCCAAAACCCCGTCGGCACAATAACCGTCACGCCTGCCCCGCCACCAGGCGGGACAGGTCAAACCCTGATCGGATTCTTTCGCCCCATGAGTGACTCCTCCGACGACCGCAAAGAGACCCCGATACCTCCTGAAGAACAGCCGGGAGGTGACGCTGTCTGCACTGATGCCGCCAGCGACAAGAAAGCTGCCAGCATCAAGGCTGCCAGCATCAAGGCCGCCAGCGACAAGGCCGCCAGCGACAAGGCCGCCAATGATCTGGCCCAATTCTCGCCCCACCATGGTCTGGGAATCGCGGGAATGATGGCCAAGGCGTTCATCCACTCGCCACTTTCGCCGCTCTTTCTGTTCGCCTGTCTGGCCATGGGCATCCTGGGACTCATCCTCACCCCGCGCCAGGAAGATCCCCAGATTTCCGTGCCCATGGTGGACATTTTTGTCCGCTACCCGGGAGCCTCCTCGCAACAGGTGGCCACCCTGGTGACCGATCCCCTGGAACGGATCATGAGCGAAATTCACGGGGTCAAGCATGTCTACTCTGGGACCTCGCACGGCGAAGCGATGGTGACCGTGGAGTTTCATGTCGGACAAAATCTGGAGGCCTCCATCGTCAAATTGCGGGACAAGATCATGTCCAACATGGACAAGGTCCCCCCGGGGGTGACAGACCCCATGATCAAACCCATGGCCGTCGATGACGTGCCCATGCTCACCCTGACCCTGTGGTCACAGGATTTGAACGACTCGGAACTGCGTGTCCTCTCCATGGATGTCTTGCAACGCATCAAGGAGGTGGCGGATACGAGTCAGGGGTTCGTGGTGGGCGGACGCTCGGAGCAGATCCGCGTCGAAGTGATGCCGGAACGGCTGTCCGGGTTCCGCATCAGCCTGGACCAGATTGCCCAGACCATCCAGACCGCCAATGCCGAACAGGGTGTCGGCGATGTGGAGTCCGGGGATGTGGGTTTCAAGGTTTATACCGGTGCCTTCCTGCGTAACGCCCAGGATATCCGGCGGCTCGTGGTGGGCACCCATCAGGGAGTCCCGGTCTATGTGGGCGACGTGGCCCGGGTCATTTCCGGCCCGGAAGAGACCAAACAGATCGTCCAATACTATACCGGCCCGGCCTACCAGGATAAAAACGTCAAGGCCGACGGCGCTGCGGCAGTCACCATCGCCATCGCCAAGAAAAAAGGGGCCAATGGCGTCACCGTGGCCAAGGATATTCTCGCCAAGGTCGAAGAACTCAAAGGTCGCCTCATTCCTACCAATGTCCATGTCGCCGTCACCCGCAACTACGGCGAAACCGCCAACGAAAAAGTCAACGAACTCCTCTTCAAACTCTGCGTCGCCACCCTGGCCGTGACGGTCCTGGTGTGGTACTCGCTGGGCTTCCGTCCCGCCATGGTCACCCTGATCGTCATTCCGGTGGTGATCGTGATGACGGTGTTCGCCGCCTGGATCATGAAATACACCATCGACCGGGTGAGCCTCTTTGCCCTGATCTTTTCCATCGGCATTCTGGTGGACGATGCCATCGTCGTCGTGGAAAACATTTACCGACGCTGGCTCCTGGAAGACACCTGTTGCAGCGTCGTCTCGGTGGATGCGGTCCGCGAGGTCGGCAACCCGACCATTCTGGCCACCTTTACCGTCATCGCCGCCCTGCTGCCGATGGGCTTTGTCCGGGGCATGATGGGACCCTACATGGAACCCATCCCGGCCCTGGGTTCGGTCGCCATGCTCTTTTCCCTGCTGGCCGCTTTCGTCTTCACTCCCTGGCTGACCCAGTTGATCAAGCCCAGCATGAAGACCCTCCATATCCATTCGGAAAAGGAACACGCCCAGGCCCAGAGACTGGAACGGTTCTACCGCACAATCATTCCGGCCCTGGTGGATTCCAAGGTGAAGGGGTACGGTTTTCTCTTCGGCATGATCGGCATCTTTTTCCTGTGTACCCTGATGTTCTATACCCAGCATGTGACCGTCAAAATCATGCCCCTCGACAACAAGCCCGAGTTCAATGTCGTCGTCAACATGAACGAAGGAACCGCCCTGCCCAAAACGGCCAACCTGGTGCAGCGCATGACCGAACTCCTGCGCAAGGAAATTCCGGAAATCATCGCCCTGCAAACCTATGCTGGTACGGCGTCCCCCTTCAACTTCAACGGCATGGTCCGACACTACTATCTGCGGCGCGAACCCTGGCAGGGAGACATTCAGGTCCAGCTCAAACACAAGAGCCAGAGAACCCGCACGAGCCATCAACTCGCCATCGCCGCCCGAAAACTGCTGACCCCCCTGGCCGATGAGGCCGGTGCCCACATCGAAGTGGTGGAAATGCCTCCCGGTCCCCCTGTTCTGCAATCGGTGGTGGCCGAAATCACCGGCCCGGATGCCGCCACCCGGCAGGCCGTGGCCACCCGCATGACCGAGTTTTTCAAAAAGTCCAAATACATCGTCGATTCGGACAACTACATGCAGGCCCCCTTCGAAATCTGGCGCTTTGAAGTGGATACGGAGAAAGCCGTGCGCCGGGGCGTCTCGGTGGATGCCATCAACCGCAATCTTTCCATGGCCATGGGCGGTGCCCGCCTGGGAGATGTCAAACGTGCCCGGGTCCTGGAACCAACCTACATCATGATTCAGGTTCCCCTGGAAATTCGCGCCCAGATCACCAACCTGACCGACCTGCCCATCACCACACCGGCTGGCAACTCAATACCGCTTGGCGAGTTGGGCCGCTTCGTCAAAGACCAACAAGATCCGGTCATCTTCCACAAGGATCTGCGCCCCGTCGAATTCGTCACCGGGGAGGTGGAGGGTGCCCTGGATGCCCCCATCTATGCCATGCTCGAAGTGGAAGAGATGCTGGCCAAATATACCACCCCCGATGGCGTCAAAATGTCGGGCTACTACATGGGTCCCCCGGAATCCAGCACCCGTTCGGCCTTTGAATGGACCGGCGAATGGACCGTCACCTATGAAACCTTCCGGGACATGGGCTTGGCCTTTGGCGCGGCCCTGATACTGATTTACATGCTCGTGGTGTGGGAGTTCGGCAATTTCATTCTGCCGGCGATCATCATGGCTCCCATTCCCCTGACCCTGATCGGCATCATTCCGGGCCACTGGTTGATGAACGCCAAATTTACCGCCACCTCGATGATCGGTTTCATCGCCCTGGCCGGCATCATCGTGCGCAATTCGATCCTGCTCGTGGACTTTTCCCAACAGGAAATTCTCAAGGGAGTCCCGATCCGCGATGCCGTGATCCTGGCCTGCAAGGCCCGTACCCGGCCCATTCTGATCACCGCCTTTGCCCTGGTGGCAGGCTCCTCGGTCATTCTCACGGATTTCATCTTCCAGGGCATGGCCATCTCGCTGCTCTTCGGCGTGCTGATTTCAACCCTGCTGACACTCCTGGTGATCCCTCTGGGCTGCATCAGTGCCGAAGGAGCCTTCGTCAAACCGGATCCCTCCACCCTTCCCCCCCCGGGGTCACCCCTGATTCCGAGTGCCGAGGACCTCCATGAAGAGCGGGTTCTCAAGCGGATCGAAGAGAAAAAACGGGAAAAAAGCCTGGCCAAGACCAAAGCCTTCCTGGAGCGGATCAACGCCCCCGGCATCCCTGCTCCTGCCAACTCGACCCCGAAAACCATCATTCAACCCGACCAGAAACCGGCTGCCAACGATGCCGTGCATCTGGAAACCACGGAAGAGACACCCGTCAGCAATGTCGCCATGAAAAGACGCGGCATCCGCTTGAAACCCTTTGCGACAAAGTGATGATCCATGCATGCGTCTCCGCGTTTTCGTGACCAGGCCCGCCGCTCCCTTCTGAGCCTGGGGACCCTGTTGCTTGTTGCCGGATCCCAGGGACCGGCCTGGGGTGCCGAAGAGTCCACCTGGACCATACCTGTCACCAAGGTGTCCGAACCGACAGGCACATCCTCTGCACCCGCCTTGCAACCCGACTTCAAGCGCATGGGATTTCCCCAGGGCAACAATGGCCCCTTGTCAGGCCAGACAGAGACCAAGAAGGGGGACTCTTCGTTTCACTCCCCCACGGCTTCCACCTCCATGCCTGGCAATTCCGCGAACGCACCGGTCACCCCGCCACCTGCCGCGCATCCCGGCTCGGGACCTGGCTCAAAAACCTTTTACGATGGACCACCGTCTGGCCCCGGACAAGCCGCCAATGCCGGACATGATCCCGGCAGTACGTCCACATCCACCTATCGTTGGGACTCCCCACCGCCCGACATCCTGGACAAACCATCCGCATCTGGTCCGGGAGGCCCGTATGGTGCCCCTCCCCCGGCAGGCAATGGTCCCGGCCGTTACCCCAATCCCTACGACCGACAGGGCAATTGGCAGTCTGGCGACAATCCAAAACAGGGAGGTCCCGACCAACAGCCCTGGTCACCCGGAGATTCAGGCCAAACGTCAGGTCCTTCATCACCGGGCAACTGGGATAACGGACCCAATGGACCCAATGGATCCATGTCCAACTTCCCTCCCCGTGGCAACTGGGGACCTGGTTATGGCGGGCCACGTGTAGCACCGCCTCCCGGCTGGGGTTCCCGGCCACCGGCTCCACCTCCCTATGGCGCAAAACCCTACCCTTCAGGATCGGGATACGGCAATCAGCCACCTCCGCCCGGATATGGCCAGCCTCCCGGTGGCTATGGGTCGGGACCAGGGGAAGGACCCGATTTTCCGCCTGATGGTGAGGCTCCCCAATCCGGCCCGCCACCTGGAAACGGTTATGGTCCCCCAGGCAACAATGCCCCGCCGTATGGCAACAACCCGCCGTATGGCAGTGCCCCACCACCGGGATATGGATACAACAATTCACGCGCCAGGGCAGGCATGCCGGGACCCGGCTCCAATGATCGCCCATGGAATCCGGGCCGACCAGGCTATGATCCCGGCCCGCCCCCGGATCGCAATCCCGGATCTGCCCAAAAACCTGACAATTACGGTTACCCTCCCCTGCGTGATGGGTATCCGGGACCGGGTTCCGGTCCGCAGGGGTATCCTGGTCCGCAGGGATATCCTGGTCCGGGACCTGGCTATGGAAATTGAATTTCTGGAGTATCTGTTCAGTGGCCTTGCAAAAAAAGGTTTGATATGAAAGGGCTTGATATAAAAGACTTTGTTGGGGCTCTGCCCCAAACCCCGCCAGGAGGAAGGGCGCAGCCCTTCCTCCTGGACCTCCATCCCAGTTTTTCAAACGTTTTTTAATGGGGAAGCTGAATCGTTACTTCCTGGAAACCATGGCGACCGAGAACGCATGAACAAGACCTGTTTCCCTCACCTGTTGCTCGTTGTCACCGCCGCCATGACGGGTACAGGCCTTTACAGTACGTCGGCATCCGCTCATGTCGCATCCAACATGTTGGACATCAAGGCTGGAATCGTGCCTGACCGGACACTGCCAGTGATGTATGCGCAGGGAACGGAGCGGGAAAAAAACTGGGAGTGGTACGGCACCAACTATACCCGCCAACCCCAGGGTCAGGATCGTGCGGAAACACAAGCCTATCCAAACCGAACCCCCCAGCCACGCGACCCCGCATACACGCCCTATCGTACCCAGAAAGAGCGCCCCTGGGGTGAAGTCCCGCAGGGCTATCAACAAGAACCCTATCGCGACACACCCTATGGGCATCCACCCGCATGGGAAGCCCCCCCGGTACGTGACGGATACGGTTACTCTCCCAATCGCCCGCCTCGCGGAGGTGGTGAAGAGTATCGACGTGACGACCCCCCCTACCGTGCCGGCGGCTACTATTCACCCGAACCAGACCCTGGTTACGGTGACGAGCGTCGGGGACGCTACGATCCCCGCGACCGTGACCACGACCGGGAGTGGTCCCCGCCCCCTGCATCAGGACGCGGATATGATGACCGCTATGGTTCAGGAGCCTGGCCCTCACGCGGAGAGAGTTCAGGCTGGGGTTACGGGGGCAACTCCTGGCGGCAGCCGGGTTACGATTATCCAGATTACCCGGGGCATGAAGCCGGGCCAGGTGGCTGGGGCGATCCGTTTCGCTGGGGACGATGGTAACCTCCGCCCGAAAAACCCCCTCTGCCAACCTGGGCACACGCATCCTTTCCGGATGCCTGGTCCTGTTTGCGGCAGGCGTGACCTGGGCGGAACCAAATCCGGCTCAGCCAAGTTATCTCGTTGAATTCTCTGCTCATGTCACCCGCACCCATCCGTCCGATCCAGGCAAGTCCGGCCAGGGAATGATGTACGTCAGCAAAAAGGCGCTCCGTTCCGAAAGCAATGTCCAGAATCAACTGCTGCGGGTCATCTACCACGCTGACGTCAACGAGGCCTGGATCCTCTTCCCGGATCGCAAGGTCTACCTCAGACAGCCTGGACCCGCCATGACCCGACCACCCATGCCTGACGAGGCCTCAAGTCCATGTCAGACAGACAAATCCTTCACCTGCCGTAACCTGGGCCGTGACCGGATCGACAACCGCGAAACCCGGCGTTGGGAAATCACCTACACCAATCCCCAGGGAACACGCGAAACCACCCAGCTCTGGGTCGATCCGCGCCTGCAAATCGCCATCAAGGAACTCTATCACGATGGCGGCTCCGTACAGTTGACCGCCATCCGCGAAGGTGAGCAAAATCCGGATCTGTTCAAAATACCTGCGGATTATCAACAGATGATCCTGCCCGGTACGGTATCCTCCTCCCCGTCCCCATCCCCGTCCCCATCCACCAGGCCCAATCCCTGATCATGTTCACCTGTACAGACCAAAATCCGGGAAGTATCGTCTCAAGTACCACACAGGGCACGACGCTCCACCCCCGCTTCCTTTTCTGTGACCGTACTTCATGTAACAGACATGAAACAAACCAGCGAATCATGAAAAAAAGCCCCTTGACATTCAATAATCTGTAGCAAGGAATTTACAATATTTTTCTTTGCATCCGACATCGTTTGTTTCAAAATAATGCCAATCGGAATGGTTCGATGAAGATCAGAAACATGCAAAATCCTTGTCAGACTCGCAGAACGTGTGCTGCCAAACTTGAATGACGGGTACCGAAACCATGAACCAGGAAATGCAGGTTGACACGGAACCTCCACCCGGTGTGAAAATTCCCGGCTTGTATGAATCCTTGTGGCGCACTGCCACGTGTGATATGTATAAGGCGGCATGGTCCTTTGTCACTTGTGAAAAACAAATGGATTTGATGATGCGGTGGGTATGGCCGACATCCGCATCTCTGGACGTGAAAACTGGTCGCCAAGATGAACAAGCCACTCCAGAAACACTCAAAGATCAGTTGCCGGGATACCAGGATATGGGTGGGTTCCCGAAACAGGATGGCATCACAAGCCCCTTTTGTCGTTCCGATCACGCTCTTGATCGTTGGCTGGGCAGCTCTGGAGGAGTCAGTCGCCGGAGAATGGGGGGTTCCAACTTCTCCGGATTTCATGGCCCCAGGAAACAAGCGTGGCAACAGCGATGACAAACTGGGACGCCGCTTTGGACGGTTCATGGGTTCCTTCATGGAAGAAATGGATAAAAATTCCGCCCAGGAATCCGAACCAGGCGAACAGAGATATTCCCGCTCCGAACCAGGTTCGGATCGTGACCCGCGTCCCCAGGAATATGACCATCAAGATCGTCGCAACTTCTACGATCCCCCCCGCTACCGCGGTTCCGAAGCCCCCGGCTCAGGCTCAAGAGAAGACGACGACAGACGGGAATATCGCAATCGAAGCTCCCGGTACGATAACCGCTACGACCAGGATGAAACGAACTGGAACAGACGCCGTTATCGTTCTTCCGTGCCCGATTATGATCCCTGGGAAGCCAATGCCCCCTACGGATATGCGGACCGCCGCTGGAATGGATACGGATACGGTCGTGGATACGGCTATTATCCCAACTATGATCCCTGGGGTGCCGCCTACCCGCCGTTGGACCCCGGGCCCGCATACGGGCTTGGCTACACCCCCGGTTGGGGATCGCCCTATTCCCATCCGGGTTGGGGTGACGAACCCTGGGGCGCACGCGCTGACCCGTTGTTGCAGGAACCCTGGTGGCACGAAGGGGGAGGATTTTTCGGACCTCAAGCCCGCTGGCGCGACCCGTTCCTGGGAACACCCTGGAGCTGGGGCGGTGGTTCCTGGTTCTGGTGACGTAAATAACTGTCACAACCCCATGGACCACAATCCATTTTTTTCTGTCTGAAGAAAGCAGTCTCGGTTTTTGTAATCTTAATGCTTTAGGTTAAAATTCGGCAAAATCAGAGGAGAAAGATTCCATGAAAAAGAACCTTCGCATTTTGGCTGTGGCTTCCCTGTTCGCCGGTGTTGCGCTGATCGGCGCAAATCAGGCTGATGCATGGTGGGGCGGTCCCTTCGGCGGTGGCAACGGCAACTTCAACCTCTCCATGGGTGGCTGGGGAAATGGCTGGGGTGATGGCTACGGCTGGGGTGGTGGACCCTACGGCGGCGGCTGGGGTAACGGCTGGGGCGGCTGGGGCAATGGCTGGGGCGGCGGACCCTACTACGGTAACGGTTGGGGCGGTGGACCCTGGGGTGGCGGCTGGGGCGGCCCCTGGGGCTGGTAAGTCACGAACCACCACCTCCCGATAGATTTCTTTTTGTTCAACCTTGACAACTACGGAGAAATACCCAATGAAGAAATCCCTGAATGCACTTGCCATCGCGGCAGTGCTGGGCTTTGCGGCAATGACACTCGCCTCAGATGCCGCAGCCTGGTGGGGTGGTGGTCCTGGTGGTAACGGTAACGGCTCCATGAGCTTCAGCATGGGCGGTAACGGCTGGGGCGGCGGTAATGGCTGGGGCGGTGGCCCCTACGGCGGCGGCTGGGGCGGTGGCCCCTACGGCGGCGGCTGGGGCGGCAACGGCTGGGGCGGCAACTGGGGCGGCGGCGGCTGGGGCGGCGGCAACGGCTGGGGCTGGTAACCTTTACTGAAAACACCCAACAATCCTGAATCCTTGTCACCAAGCGGAGTCCAGTCAGATGAAAAAATCACTCAGTGCCCTGGCCGTGGCCACTCTCCTTACCGGCGCGGTCATGATGATGGCTGACCAAGCCACCGCAGGGTGGGGAGGTTATCCCGGCTACGGCTGGGGCGGCCCAGGCTACTACGGCTGGGGTGGCAGCCCCTATGGTTGGGGCGGCTATCCCGGCTATGGTTATGGACGCGGATATGGTTACGGTGGACCCCATGGATGGGGCGGCCCTGGCTACAATGGCTGGGGCGGTGGACCCTATGGATGGGGGGGCGGCCCCTACGGACCAGGACCTTATGGTGCCGGCCCCTATGGTGCCGGACCAGGACCTTATGGTGCAGGCCCGGGTCAGGAAAATCCCCAGGGAGGTGATGCTGCCAATGCTCCAGGCAGCAACAGCACACAACCTCCACCCGCCGCTGCAACCACCCATTCAGGAAAATAAGCAATCGGGGTATTTCCCCAGGGGGACGGAAACCAAAAAACTCCGTCCCCCGCTTTACTGAAATCCAGACAAGTTCATTTCAGATGCAATCAAAAAGCGGGGTGCCGCTTGCGTTCGCCGGAGGAAACAGAATAAGCGGAACTCTTGAATTTCCAAAAGGGGATGAGACCTGCAAGTATGATCACCGTCATCGGTAACCTGAAAGGTGGCTGCGGCAAAAGCACCATGGCCTTCAATCTGGCAGTCTGGCTCGCCAGCAAAGGTCGCGATGTGGTGGCGTTTGATCTCGATCCCCAGGCTACCCTGAGCGATGTCGTCGAGGTCCGCCAGGACGAAAACGTCAAACCCGAAATTCGCGTGTTTCGACCGGATAGCGACCCGGCCAAAGTCTTCAAGCAACATGCCGGGGGAGAAATCATCGTCGATGTCGGAGCATCCAATCTCTGGGCCATGCGGCAGGCCATCGCTGTGGCCGACCGCGTCCTGATCCCGGTCCCCCCCAGTCAGGCCGATGTCTGGTCAACCCAGCGCTTCCTCAATATTGTTCATGAAACTGTACAAAACAAGGAAACCAAAGGAAAATCAAAAAAAAAGCCCAAGGGTCCCGCCATCCTGATCTTCGTCAACCGGGCCGATACGCACCCGGGGTTGCGGGAGTCCGAAGAAACCATCACCGCCCTGTCCGCTCTCGAAGGAGTTGAGCTTCTGGAACATCGCATCTGCCAAAGGACTTCCTATCGACGCTCTTTCAGCGAAGGACGTGCAGTCTTCGAGCTGCCAGGCGATGTCAAGTCCGCACAGGAATTCTACCGCCTGGCCGAAGCACTCTACCCACTGGAACCCGCCCAAATCCGGGAAAAAGTGAAAAAGCCCAAGGAGTCCAAGATTCATGTCTGACGCACCCGTCGATGAACGGCCACCCGAAGGTTCGCCACCCGCACAGGGATCCACTCCCAGATCCATGCCACCCGTCAAAGGCGGAGGAGCCTTCCATCCGGCAGGCCAGTATCAGGAGTGCGGCAATTGCTCCTCCCTGATCCTGGATCAATTCGCCAAAAGTTTCGACAAAAGCGCCAGACGCTGGGAATTGGTCGTCTATCCCTCCCTGGCCGCCTTCATCATTCTGGCCATGTATGGGTTTTTCTTGATCTATAGCCTCACCCAGGACATTCGTCTCATGTCCACATCCATCGATCCGCAAATGGGGCGCAACATGGGATCCCTGGCTGCCAATATCGGCCATCTGGCCAACAATATCGAGCTGATGTCCACCCATCTGGAATACATCAGCGACAATATGGAAACCATGTCCGTGGACATGCGCACCATGGCGGAAAATATCGATCACATGACCGAAAATGTCGCCGGCATGAGCGGAAATATGCAAAGCATGACCCGTATCATGACAGAAATGTCGGGCCGCGTGGCTGAAATGTCCATCAAACTCGACAATCTTGCCCCCATCACCGCGAACATGAGCGACATGTCCCATGCCATGCGCATCATGACAAGTTCCGTGGGCCGCATGGGTTACGATATGAACAATGCCGCCCGACCCATGAGTTTTATCAATCGATTCATGCCGTGGTAGATAAAAACCATGACACACACGAACATCACACTTACACGAACACTGGAGAAAATCATGTCCCCGAAAACGAAAATGCGCTCAATCCTCTCCACGGCCGCAGTCGCCGTGTTGCTGGCCTGCTCACAAGGTGCAGTCGCCGAGGATGCCAAAGGCAACACCCAGCCCGTCACCCCGCCCAAATCCCCCCAGGAATTGCAGCAACGGATCGAAGGTAGCGTCAACAATTACTGGCAAAGCAAACAAAATGCCTACGATGCCTGGCACCGGAACATCGACGTGCGCCAGGCCGCCAGAGAGCGCGCCGCCGATACCGCCGAAACCGCCGTTGAACTGAACAATCAGGCCAAAATCATGGGCTGGCAAAACAACCAGCAAGCCTGGACCAATGCGCAGCAACAATCGCAAGTCACCTATCAAAAAGAACTTGAAAACAATCTGAAACTGCAAGAAGCCATGATGGAATACCGGCACCAGCAGGAACGGATCCGCCTGGAACACCAGAAGGCCCTCGCCCAAAACCAGGTCTCCTATCGGCAAGGCAACCTGAGCAACGCCATCATGACGCAACAAAACACCCTGATGACCAATACCGCCGGCATCAACAACACCCTGTGGGCAGAACGGCAGGCCATGATGAATCAACTGGCCCAACAACGCGCCATTCTGCAACGCAATACAGGCGGTCCCCTGCACGATTCCATGACTGCCCCTGCCGCTGCCGCTCCAGAAGCGCCCGCTCAGGCCAAACCCCAGGGCAAGTAATTCACAATAGATCACTCGGGGAGAGAGTGCTGGTCTCTCGCTCCCCGGGTTGTGGTATACGGTCCCGTATCTTGTCTGGTACGGGGCTTTTTTTTTGCTCGCCCTCGCTGCCCGCAAAACACGCAGGATTGAATGAAGCACCACTCCTGAAAAATCGTATCTATTCAGAACCATTGCAAAAAAAAGATTAGATATGAAAAACTTTATTGGGGCTCCGCCCCAAACCCCGCCAAGAGGAAGGGCACAACCCTTCCT
>JADGCO010000039.1 GCA_015228935.1 Magnetococcales bacterium
TTTATTATATACACTTTTCATGAAACGACCGTTTTTGCTTGAAATCATCTCAAAAGCAGCTCGAAAAATGGGAAAAGCTGCGAAGATGGGATGAGGGGATCTGCCACGGCTCCCGACACACTCAACAGCGGATCCGTGCCGACAATGTCCACCAGGGTCCGCCGAATTCCGGGAACACCAACGATGATGAGTACCCGCAAACCATCCATGATATGACCTGAATTTTTGTTTCAAACCTGGGCAGGGAGTGGATGCAGGCTGGCCATGTCACCCGAGCCGAACAAATGCTGCATATCAAAAATGACCACGAAGCCGCCATGCAATCGTCCGATGGCCTGAATATACTCCGATTTCCATGGTACACCAATATCCGGGGCCGTTTCCAAACTTTCAGTTGCAAAATCGGCAACTTCGATCACCCGGTCCACCTGCATGCCAATGACCAGGTTGCGGTTTCCCATGGGCAGATCAACCACCAGGATGCGGGTGTCGTCGGTAGCGGGAATCGCTGCCAGACCGAGCTTGATGCGCAGATCGACCACCGGCACCGTGCAACCACGTACATCGATGACACCGCACAGAAAGGGTGGGGCATTCGGCAGGCGGGCGATGGGACGACTGTCGAGAATTTCCCGCACAATTCCCACCTCGACGGCAAACCGTTCCTCTCCAATGCCCATCGTGACATAGCTCACGGCAGCCTCCAGACGCTTGACAACAACATTTCAAACTGCAAACCGTTCCTCCCAATACCCATCGTGACTTGGCCCACGGCAGCCTCTGGACGCCTGACAACAACGTCTCAGAGGCTGTCTGATAACTTGTTAATTTCAAAAAAACGAATGAAAAACTGGGATGGAGGTCCAGGAGGAAGCGGCTCTGCCCTTCCTCTTGGCGGGGTTTGGGGTGGAGCCCCAATAAAATCTTTCTTTCCGATTTTTTTTATCCGAGGGTTAATGGACAGCCTCTCAGGGGTTCACCGGGCTGTTACCATCGTGTTGTCTGATCATCCTGATTCTGGATGGTACCTGCCTGCATCTTCAATAGCGCGTAAAATTGTCATCGTCGGAATCATTGGATTCTCCCAGGTCCAGATTGAATCCTTGCGTATTCTTGGCCGGACGGGACGCATTGTCGCTGCCAGGCTGGTCCCGGGTCGTGCGCGTCAAACTGGCGGCAGTCATTTCACGGTCTGTTTTCATTGATGTGGCACGACGTTTTTTTTGTGTTCCCCTTTGCGATTGTGACTGCGACTGCGACTGCAACTGCAACTGCGCCTGCGTTTTCGGCCTGGCCTGAAATGGGGCGGTGTGGCCAATCCGGGCGTTTTCTCCCAGATTGAAAAAGCGGATCATTTCCTGAAGCTGCACCGCCTGGTTGGACAGCTCTTCAGAGGTGGCCGACATTTGCTCGGCTGAGGCGGCATTTTGCTGGATCACCTGGTCCAGTTGCTGAATGGCGGTGTTGATCTGGGCCGCACCCAGATCCTGCTCACGACAGGCGGCACTGATGTCGCCCACGAGTTCCGCAGTTTTCTTGATGTCGGGCACCAGACGTCCCAGCATGTCACCTGCATGATGTGCCACTTCGACCGTTTCGGCGGAAACCGCTCCGATTTCCGTGGCGGCCCGTTGACTGCGTTCGGCCAGTTTGCGCACTTCGGAGGCCACCACGGCAAATCCCTTGCCATGCTCACCCGCCCGTGCCGCCTCGACAGCGGCATTCAGGGCCAGCAGATCGGTTTGCCGGGCAATTTCCTGAATGATGGAGGTCTTGGCGGCAATGGTTTGCATTGCCTGGACGGTTTTGGCCACTGCCTGACCACTCTCTTCGGCATGTCTGGCCGATTGTTGGGCAATCTGTTCGGTTTTGTTGGCATTTTCGGCGGTTTGCTTGATGTTGGCCGCCATCTGTTCCATGGCTGACGAGGCCTCTTCGGCAGCCGTGGCCTGTTCGGTGGCACCCTGACTCAACTGTTGGGCATTGGCCGACAGCTCCTCGCTTCCGGAGGAGACTGCCGCCGAAGAGATCGTGGCCTCTTCCACCACGGCACGCAGACGTTGCAACATGGTCTCCAGGGCAACCCCCATCACGTCCCGGTCGGATTTGCGGCGAAAGTCGGCAGCCAGATTTCCACCGGCGATATCATTGGCCACCTGGGCTGTCTTGCGCAAATTGTTGATCATGATATTCAGGGCGTTGACCAGATCCGCCACTTCGTCCCGGGTGGTCACGGTCACATCAAGGGAGAGATCACCATCTGCCACGGCATCGGCCATGACCACTGCTTTGCCAACATTTTTACTGAGGTTGAAAGCAATGAAGAGCGCACTTCCCAGGGAGAGCAAAAAGGCGAGAATGGACATGGCAATCTGGAACAGACGAATGGTTTCATAATTGCGGTCGGCATCACTTCTGTCACTTGCCATGTCTTTTTCGGCGTGTTCGACCATGGCGGTCATGGTCTGGGCCATCTGGGTGGCGGCTTGCCGGACCTCGCCACGCGACAGGGCAAAGGCCTTGGCCTCCGTGTTTTTGTGGGACCATTCCACGACCCGTTCCATGATTTTTTCCCAGGCAGCCAATTTACCCTGGAAGAGATCGTAATTTTGGCGTTCGATATCCGTGGTCAACAACGGGCGAATTTCTGCCAACAGATGATGAACCCGTGCCATGATCTCAGCCACTTTTTTCAGGGCAGCCTCGGTTTCGGCATCCGTATCGGCATTGGCACTGTCACGCAAAAAGGCTCGGGCATTCCCCCACAGCGTGGTGAGCAGGCGCAGACGCTCGGCAATACGCAACTGGGCTGGTGTGGCTCCGGCAGTTTCAACCGGAGCAAAAAATGGTACCAGGGCGTTGTCAGCAGCATCCTTGGCCGTCAAACCTTCCGTCGTGATCAGATCCATGGCCCGGTGATTGGATTGCAGACGACCCAACTCACGTACCTTGTCCTGGGCAGAAGTGAATTTATTGAACAGGCCCTCAATTATTGTAATATCCTTGAGAATTTTTTCATCTGCCACCTTGCGGAGATGGTCGAGATGCTTCCGGAATTCCTCGCGACGGTCCAGAATGGCCTGGTCAAATTCATCCTTTTCGGCTGGCTCGACGGAGAGCAGAAAATTTTTTTCCTCGCGCTGGATCAAAAATACGGTGCGTTCCATATTGAGAACAAGTTTGACGCGCTGGGCCGCATAATCGACCAGGGTGCTGATTTCCGCCTTCATGCTGGCCAGTCCCGACAGGGCGATCACCGACGAAATGCCCGACAACACAAAGACCACGCCAAAGGCCGTGATCAATTTGCTCCGGATTGAAACGCGCATGGTTTTCTCCAGCCCTTTGCAAAAATTGGGTTATACCACCAGATCGGCCGGCGCAAAAATGCGACCGATATCCAGGATCATCACAAATTCATCCTGGCGTCGGCCAATGGCCTTGACAAATTCCGGACGCCAGCGTGTTCCCAGACGGGGTACCTGATCGGCAATCACCCTGTCCAGTTGGCTTACTCCGTATACCTTGTCGGCCAGGATGGCCACCAGGGTGGGAACCTCCTCGAATTCGATTTCCAGCACCACGATGCGGGTATCGGGGGTTTGTTGGCTGGTGGGCAGGCCACAGCGCCGGCACAGATTGGCCAGCGGCACCACCCGACCCCGAAAATTGACCAGATTGGCAACAAATTCCGGCGCGGTGGGAATCGGGGTCACTGGTCCAGGATCGAGAATTTCCAGCACAATGTCCGCAGGAAGGGCAAATTTTTCTCCGGCCAGGGAGATGATCAGGATTTCGGCAACCTCGGCCTGGGTGGTCATGATCCCTGTCTCCTTTCATGGTGCCCGGCGTTGTTCTTCCCGGCTCTGGCCGAATTCGATGAGGTGCAGGACATCCAGGATCAACACCACGCCACCGTCACCCAGAATGGTGGCACCCAGGAAGGACTGTACGTTACGATGCAGGGGACTTAAAGGCTTGATCACCGTCTGGTGATCCCCCAGCAGGTGATCCACCACCAGACCAACGCGCCGATCCCCGGACGAGACGATTACCACCTTCTCGAAGGGGGGAACGGCGTCGGCAATGTTGAACAGATCCCGCAGCCGCAAAAACGGCACCAGATCGCCCCGGATATCCAGAAAACTGCTGCCCTCTTCCTCGGCCATGGAACCGACCGTCAGCTCCACGCACTCCTCGACCGAGGAGAGCGGGATGATGTAGCGATACTTTCCCACGCATACCAGAAGGCCGTCCACAATGGCCAGGGTCATGGGAATGCGCACGGTGATGGTTGTGCCCTGGCCCGGGGACGAGGCAATTTCGACGGTACCGCGCAGGGCCTCGATGTCGCGTTTGACCACGTCCATGCCCACACCGCGACCGGAGACCTCGGTGACGACTGCCGCCGTGGACACGGCGGGTGCAAAAATCAGTTCCAGCTTGTCGCGTTCCGACAAGTCACGGTTGCCATCGATGATGCCTTTCTGGCGGGCGGCCTGGACAACCCGCTCGACATCGATCCCGCGCCCGTCATCCGTCACCTCGATGACGATCAGTCCATATTGATGACAGGCGGCCAGGGTGATCCGGCCTTCGGGAGGTTTGCCTCTGGCCGTGCGTTCGGCGGGTGGTTCAATGCCGTGATCGAGGGCATTGCGGAGCAGGTGTTGCAGGGGGCCGCTGATCTGTTCCGACACCTTTTTGTCCACCTCGGTCTCCTGGCCGACGATGGTCAAATGGATCTGCTTGCCGGTAGCGCGGCAATAGTCGCGCACCAGGCGCTGCATGGGATCCAGGGCGCTGCCGATGGGCACCATGCGGATGGTCATGGCCTGATCCTGAAGCTCGCGCAGGGTGCGTGAACTGTCGTCGAGAATTTCCAGCAGTTTTTCCGCCAGATCGGTATCTTTTTCTTCCAGGAAGGCCTGAAAGCTGTCCAGACGGGCTTCGACCGTGATCAATTCGCCGACCAGATTGACGAGTTTGTCGAGTTTGCCGGTATCGACCCGGATGGAACTCAGCTTTTGCACCGACTGGAGATCAACCTTGCCCGTGCCGGATTTTTGGCGCAATGAGGGGGGGGATGGGACGACCTCATCCAGCGACCCGCCTGCATCTGGAGGAGGGGAGATATCCGATGATATGGTTGCAGCGGGATGTGTGGCCACGTCTGGAGGCGTGTTTGTGTCGATTGGGGTGGTCAGAGGCGTTGGCCCGGCATCCGTCGTGACAGCCGCATCGATCTGAGCCTGATTTTCCGGTGCTTCCGGTACCAGGGAAAGAAGGTCAATGACCACCCGATGCCGGTCTGGCCACTCTCCCAATGCTGCCACAACACGTTCCTGATCGGCTTCGGTCACCAGATGGGCGCTGCGCCATAGATAAAAAATACCCTCCTGCCGTTGCTCTGTGGGTGGCAGACTGTGTTCGTGTGAAACCAGCCGCACCTTGCCCAGTTGACTCAGGGCATCCACCACCGCTGCCAATTCGGATGCCGAAGGGAACAGGTTTGCCTGCACATGAACCTGAATGATGTAGGTGTTGATGTCGTGAATGACAGGATCTGCGGCAGTGGTAACAACAATGGCAGGAGCCGCAGGGGCGACGACAGCGGCAGATGCAGCGGCAACCAGGACTTCGCGACCAGTCATGGCTGCATGGATTCTGGCACGACTGTTTTCGACCCGTTGCTGGTCAAGATTTTTCTCCCCCAGCGCCTCGGCCATGAAATTTTTCAAACAATCCAGGGCTTCGAACAACAACGATGCCAGAAGCTGAGTCAGGACAAGGTTTCCCTTGCGCACTTCGTCCAGCATGTTTTCAACGCCATGGGTATAATGGGAAAGCGCCTCCAGACCGGCCATTCCGGCACCACCCTTGATGGTGTGCAGATTGCGGAACAGCCGATCCACCAGGGCACGATCACCAGGCGAATTTTCCAGGACGAGCAAATCCTTCTCAAGCTCCTGGAGAAGTTCGCCCATTTCTTCAAGAAATATGGCTTGTATGGATTGCAGGTCGGCGTTGCTCATGCCCTTCCGTTCAACCTGAATCGGGCAGTTGGTAGATGCACAGGCGTTCCTTATGCCCGGTTTCGGAATGTTTGGAATAAATGCCTGATTTTATTGAAATGAAAATTCATAATAAACTGAAAGAAATTCATAACATGATGGAGGGGCATCGTACCATGAAAGCCGAATTTTTGCCAACATTTAACAGTTGTTTTGTGGGAAATAATTAATATTCAAATGCTTTCAACTTCAACTCCATGCTCGGCCAACCATCATCAACCAGATCACGCTGCAACAGAGAAACGGCCACGCAGCAGTTTCAGGGGGGCATCCTGGCTTTCTACGACGCAGGCGATAGCTACGTCCGAGATTCAGGAAACCTTCGCCATCCACATATTCTCTGCTTGGGCATACGCCGCCGTAAAGGCTCTTTTTCGGTCAGCTCGAAAGCCGCGCGGCGTTGGTTGCTGTATGTAGCGGCGCAACTGGTCCACGGCCTCGGCCAGGGGTTAGGGGAGGGAGGGGCTTTTTATTTTTCTTCTTTCTTCTGGTCGGCACCTGTTTCCAGACCGGCCAACTCCTGTTCGATTTGCTCGATACTCGGCAGGCTGGTTTGCAACTCCGTCGGCAGGGATTCCAGCAATTGATATTCGGCCACGCCCATGGGTCTGGTACTGTCGCGCAGGGCATACTCGGCCACCACCTTGTTTTTGCTTTTGCACAACAACAGCCCGATGGTCGGCCCATCCAGGTCATGTTTGACCTGGGCATCCACGGCGGTCAGGTAAAAGCCGAGTTGCCCCAGATGTTCGGGTTTGAATTTTTCCGCCTTCAGCTCGATTACCACATAGCAGCGCAATTTCAGGTGATAAAAAAGCAGATCGATGAAAAAATCCTCGTCGCCCACCTCCAGCAGTACCTGCCGCCCGACAAAAGCAAAGCCTGCCCCCAGTTCCATCAAAAAGCGCGTGACGTGTTGCACCAGGGCTGCCTCGATTTCGCGTTCCTGGGCCTCGTTGGTCAATCCCAGAAAATCAAAGCGGTACGGATCTTTCAGGGATTCCCGTGCCAGGTCGGATTGTGGTTTGGGCAGCCGCAGATCGAAATTGTTCACTGCTTGGCCGGATCGTCCGCAGGCATTGACCTCGATTTGCATGACCAGAATGTTGCGTGACCAATTGTGTTCCACGGCCTTGGCCAGATACCAATCCCGTTCTTCGCGGGTTTTCAATTTGTCGATCAAGGTACACAGGTGGAACCACGGTAATTGTGCAGCAGCCTGCTGCACAAATTCGGGATCCGGCCAGGCTTCGGCAAAGGTGCGCATGTATTTCAGGTTGCGCGAGGAAAACCCCTTCATCTCCGGAAAGGCCGTGCGCAGATTATGGGCCAATCGTTCGATCACCTTGGTTCCCCACCCCTCCCGCGCCTGCCGTTCCAGAATATCGCGCCCGATCTGCCAATACAGCAGCACGAGTTCCCGATTGACCGCCAACGCCGCCCGTTGCTGGGCGGTGTGGATGCGGGTTTTCAATTCGGCCAGCCATTCGGCGTAGCCGGTGGGAGGTTGGGTGAGGGAGATGGAAGGTACTGTGGTCATGAGGGGATACCTGTCAAAGTTTGAAGCCAACGACGGAGACATCGTCCCGACGGCGTTCGTCACCCTGCCACTGCAACAACGCCTGCCAGAGGATTTTCTTCTGTTCGTTCATAGTTAAATGTCCGTTTTGATTGATAATTTCTAAAAAACGTTTTTTGCCGAGGGCACGTCGCCGCTCTTTTCCCACCTGATCGATCAACCCGTCCGAGGTCAGATAGAAGCGCATGCCCCGGGCAACGTTGAACGGATGCTGGGAATAGGACTGATCCATGGGGGTGGCCCGATAACCGATGCCCCGCTTGGTTCCCTTGATTTCGACCAGCGGCTCACCTGCCAGCGAGATGAACAGAGAAAAGCCTGCTCCGGCAAAGACCAGTTCCGATTTTTCGGGATTCAGGTAGCAGACGGCCATTTCCATGCCATCGTCGGACTCACCACCCTCGACATCTTGCCGCAGCGTTTTTTTGACCAGTTGGTGCATGCGTTCGATCAGGTTGCCGACCTGCCCCGGTTTGACTTCCAGCAGGGCACGCTCAAAAGCACCGGTGGCCACCAGGGAAACGAAGGCCCCGGGAACGCCATGCCCGGTACAATCCCCCAGAATGAACAGAAAGCCGCCTCCCCAAAGACAGCTCCAGTAAATATCGCCGCCCACGACATCCCGTGGTTCCCAGAGAATGAAATGGTCCTGGAAAACCGTCTCGGTTAAACCCACCGGGGGGAGGATGGACCGTTGAATCCGGCTGGCGTAGCGGATACTCCCTTCCAGAACTGCAACCACTTCCGATAATTCATTTTTGGTGATGTTCAGTTCCGTGTTGATTTTTTGTTGATTGGCCAGGGCCAGGGCCAGGTCGCGGGTCAGTTTGCGGTTGGCATCTTCGGCTTTTTTGGCCCGGACCAGGGCATTGACCCGGGCGAGCATTTCGCCGGCATCGAACGGCTTGGGCAGATAATCGTCGCCTCCCAGCAGCGTCAGACCTTGCACCACTTCCGTCTTGCTTGCCTGGGCCGTCAGAAAAATGACCGGAATGGTGCGCCACACCGGATCGGATTTGAGCAGACGGATGCAGGCATCGCCGCTCATGTTGGGCATGTTGCGATCCAGCAGGATGACGTCGGGCAGATGATCAAGAGGGGTGTTTTCCAGGTATGCCAGGGCTTCGTCCCCATCACTGGCCTCGATCACGTCATAGTCGGCCTGTGCTGCGCCTTCCAGCAGTTGGCGAACCCGCATGCGCACGGTGCGCGAATCATCGACGATGAGAACCGGCGTACCCATTTGCCCCCATCCTTCCCATCCCAACTCCCCTGTCGGATACTTGAAAACCGGGTCTCAAGATAGGCTGCCCGACCCGATAAAGCCAGTGTTTCATGCCTGGCAGGGAGGCTCAACCGAGAATTGCTCGACAGCCTTTCATGCCTGTGATCATGCGGGAGATGGCCTGATGGCCATCAAATGATCCCGACATGGAATGGATTGTTCGGATCGACCAGGAGGGTATTCAACTGACCGCCAGGAGCGGTGCAGGGGGGGCATGTGTTGCATGTGTTGCATGTGTTGTTGCCGAGGGTAAGGGGAGTGGAACTCGGCAACACCTGTTCCAGAGTGAGGGGCTGGGGAGCCGTGCCGGTACCAGTCACGGGATTGATGACAGCGGCGAGTTTCGGGTCAGAAGGCGTGGCGCTCGGCAACACCTGTTCCAGGCTGAGGGGAGGGGGAGCCGTGCCGGTACCGGCCATGGGATTGATGACCGCAGCGTGTTTCAGGTCAGGACCGGTATTCAGGGTCGGAGGGTGGCCGGTTCCCTGGCCTGGCAGGGTATTGGCAACAGGAGCGCCAGCCATGAGGAGAGGGTCGGTTGGCTCATGAAAGAGAATATTGTCGCCCTGGCTGCCGGGGAGGGGAGGATTGTTTGCATCTCCCCCATACAGGAAAGAGACTTCCGCCAGATGGCCGGTTTTTCCATCACTGAATGTCAAATGACCATCGGTCAAAATCTGGTTGGTTCCCTGCCATTGTCCGTTGCCGGTCGTCTGGAGGGAGAGAGAGACGATGCCTTTGTCGGCCAGTGAATGAAGTTCCCCGGTACCGGAGATGCCATCCTGGTTTTGATCCTGCCAGACCAGAAGGTCTGCGAACAGGGTATCCAGGGCATCGAGAATCTGGTCATGGTTGCTGTCGAGGAGTGCCAGGGCCTCCATGCCGGAATGGGCATCCGCGAACATGCGCTCCGAAAAAATTTCCGTGGCATCGTTGATGAGGCCATCGTGGTTGCGATCCAGGGCCAACAGGGCATCATCGGCACCCACCCAACCGGTCTGTTGGGGTTGTCCGGTCAGGCCCATGTCAAATTTCACGCCCTGTCCCCAATCCACCAACTGGATGCCATCGCCCTTCAGGTCGAGAACGACGGGATCCAGATAGGTGGCCATGTCGGTATCGACCAGCAGGGAGACGGAACCCTGGACATAACGATGGTAATTCTGGCCGCCAATGGTGGTGTAATTGGCCGTATAACTCCAGCCGGTTCCGATATGAAGCGTATCGCTGCCGTCGCCCATGATTTGCAGATCGGTGCCGCTGGCGGTCAAGTGGATGATATCCTGGGCCGTGAACCGCAAGACATGCGCTCCCGTGCCTGCTTGCAGGTCGATGACCTCGATGGAGGCCAGACGATAATCCGGCAGGGTGGTCAAATCGACATCGAGGGTATTGACCAGCAGGGTGTCGGTACCCGCACCCCCATCGATCAGGTCGAAGGTCGTATTGTCCAGAATAAACAGATCATCGCCATTTTCGCCAAACAACAGATCTGTGCCATTGGCGGTCAGGGTATCGTTGCCGTCGCCGCCCAGCAGGACCTCTTGTCCGGAGGTGCCAGTCAGGGTGTTGGCGCTGGCATCCCCCTGCTGGGTGACGGCCAAAGCCGTCAGTGTCAAACCGGTGCTTGTGAAAGAGGGATCCAACACCAATCCACTGCCGATGTTGAGACCACTGATCCGGTCCACGGAACCGCTGGCTGCCGTATGACTCATGACCTGGAACGAGTTGCCGGCAACAGGCACGAACCCATTGATCAGGTTGATCTGGAGCGTGCCATTCAAGCCGACGGTGCCGGATATGGCGAGTTTGTCATACTGGGTGCCGACTGTGGTGCCGCCCAGGTCCAGGTTCAGGAAGGCCGTGTTGCCAAAAGCCAACGTGGAGCCGGTGTGGTTGATGGTCAGCAAGCCTGCTGTGCCGGCGGTTCCGGGTTGGATGGTCCCGTTCAGCTCGGAACCGCCGGTATTGGCCACGGTGAGTGTACCCGCGCCTTGCAGGATGCCCGCTGCCTGCAAGGTGAAGTCATTACCGGTACCTGATATACCCAGGGTGCGGGTATTGGCGATATCGATGGTGCCGGCACTGGTGAGCATGCCGTTGATGGTCAAATCATCCACTGTCACACTGATCATGCCGCTGTTGTCGAGAGTACCGGTGATGGTTTTGCTGCCATCGGCATCGCCACCCAGGGTGATGAGACCGGTATTGGTCAAGGTGTAGCCGCTGCCCATGGTCAGGGTGGCGTTCCAGGGGGCGTAGTCGGTGGTGAGGGTCAGGGTGCCGGCATTGTCCAGGTTGCCATTGAACGTCTGGCTGGAGGCGCTGCCCGCCGCCGATGTGCCATCGATGAACAAACTGGCTCCGACGGCATTGCTGAACGCCACGTTGAACGTGTCATCTGTACTGCGCAGGTAGAGAATGCCCTGATTGACGAAAGTGCCGGTGCCGGTCACGGTGACGATACCGCCGAATTTCAAGGTGGCCGTACTGGTCAGGTGCGTATATCCCGTGCCGATGTTGAGCGAGGGGGTTCCCGTCAGATCAATCGTTCCGGTCCCGGCCAGGGTCGTACCGCTGCCAAAATAAATGGTGCCGTGACTCACGGCCAGGGTCATGCCGGCACTGACGCTGAGCGTGCCACCCTGGGTGTTGAATTGGGCATTGGTGTTGGTGATGTTCAGATCATCCACCGTCACCTGGATGGTTCCGGTGTTGGTGATGGAGCCGACGATGGTTTTGATGCCATCGGCATCGCCACTCAGGGTAATGACACCGGTGTTGGCCAGGGTATAGCCGCTGCCCATGGTCAGGGTGGCGTTCCAGGGGGCATAGTCGCTGGTGAGGGTCAGGATGCCGGCATTGTCCAGGTTGCCATTGAACGTCTGACTGGAGGCGCTGCCCGCCGCCGATGAGCCATCGATGAACAGACTCGCGGCAGCGGCATTGCTGAACGCAACGTTGAAAATGTCATCCGTACTGCGCAGATAGAGGACGCCCTGATTGGTAAAGGTACCGGTGCCGGTCACGGTGACGATACCACCGAATTTCAAGGTGGCCGTATTGGTTTGGTGCGTATATCCCGTGCCGATGTTGAGAGTGTGGGTTCCGGTCAGATCGACCGTTCCGGTCCCGGTCATGGCTGTGCCACTGCCAAAACGGGTGGTTCCGTTACCCACGGACAAGGCCACGCCGGTATTGACATTAATGGTGCCATTTTGCGTGTCGAACTGGACACCGTTGTTGTTGATGTTCAAATCATCGACCGTTACCTGGATGGTACCGGTATTGGTGACCGCGCCGACAATGGTCTTGATGCCATCGGCATCGCCACCCAGAGTGATAAGGCCGGTGTTGGCCAGGGTGTAGCCGCTGCCCATGGTCAGGGTGGCGTTCCAGGGGGCGTAGTCGCTGGTGAGGGTCAGGATGCCGGCATTGTTCAGGTTGCCATTGAATGTCTGGCTGGAAGAGCTGCCCGCCGCCAAGGTGCCATCGATAAACAGACTCGCGGCAGCGGCATTGCTGAACGCAACGTTGAAAATGTCATCCGTACTGCGCAGATAGAGGACGCCCTGATTGGCAAAGGTGCCGGTGCCGGTCACGGTGACGATACCACCGAATTTCAAGGTGGCCGTATTGGTTTGGTGCGTATATCCCGTGCCGATGTTGAGCGAGGGGGTTCCCGTCAGATCAATCGTTCCGGTCCCGGCCAGAGTCGTACCGCTGCCAAAATAAATGGTGCCGTGACTCACGGACAGGGTCAGACCGGTACCGACGTTGAGCGTGCCGTTTTGTGTGTCGAATTGGACGTTGGTGTTGGTGATGTTTAAATCATCAGCTGTCACCAGGATGGTGCCGGCGTTGGTCACTGCTCCGACAATGGTTTTGATGCCATCGGTATCGCCACCCAGGGTGATGAGGCCGGTGTTGGTCAGGGTGTAGCCGCTGCCCATGGTCAGGGTGGCGTTCCAGGGGGCATAGTCGGTGGTGAGGGTCAGGGTGCCGGCATTGTCCAGGTTGCCATTGAACGTCTGGCTGGAGGTGCTGCCCGCCGCCGAGGTGCCATCGATGAACAGACTGGCGGCAGCGGCATTGCTGAACGCAACGTTGAAAACATCATCTGTACTGCGCAGGTAGAGGATGCCCTGATTGACGAAAGTGCCGGTCCCGGTCACGGTCACGCTGCCACCAAATTTCAAGGTGACCGTACTGGTCAGGTGCGTGTATCCCGTACCAATATTGAGAGAGGGGGTTCCCGTCAGATCGATCGTTCCGCTCCCGGCCAGGGTCGTACCGCTGCCAAAATAAATGGTTCCGTGACCCACGGACAGGGTCAGACCGGCATCGATGTTGAGCGTGCCGTTTTGTGTGTCGAATTGGACGTTGGTGTTGGTGATGGTCAGATCATCCGTGGTGACATGGATCTGGCCGGTATTGGTGAGAGCGCCGACGATTGTGTTGGTGCCATTCGTATTGCCTGCCAGGGTGATGAGGCCGGTGTTGGTCAGGGTCTTGCCCGTGGCCATGGTCAGGGTGGCTCCCCAGGGGGCATAGTCCGTCGCCAGGATCAGGGTGCCGGCATTGTTCAGGTTGGCATTGAAGGTTTGTGAGGCGAGGGCACCGGCAGCCGTTCTGCCATCCAGGGTTGCGGAGGCCCCGGACTGGATGGTCAGGGTTGGATTGACCACGCCGGTGCCTTTCAGGGAGAGCGCATTTTGTGCCACCAGGGTTCCGCTGCCCGCCAGGGTGACGTTCTGGAGCGTGTCGGCGACGTTGTATTCCAGAACACCGTTGACAGTGAGGTTGTTGAAGGTGGTGCTGGCGCTGAGGGTCAGGGTGGTGCCGGTGGCCAGGGTCGAGGCGGTGGCAAAGGTGACCGTATCGCCGGCGTTGCCGTTGATGCGGATGGTGGTGCCGCTCATGATCTGATTCAGGGTGGCCGAGGTGAGGGTGAGGCTGTTGTTGCCGCTGCCGGTGAGGTCGATGATTTCAATATTGGCAATCTTGCCGGCCATGCCGGCAGTGGCGAGATTCAGGGTGAAACCGGCACCATCCAGACGCAGGGTATCCTGACCGGTTCCCCCATCGATTTTCAGGAACGTGGCATCGGTTATGGCCAGGATGTCGTTGCCGGCCCCGCCGATCAAAACATCCGCCCCGCCGGTCCCGGTCAGGGTGTCGTTGCCCAGCCCGCCGTGCAGGGTATTGGCACCAGCGGTTCCGTTGAGGGTTTGGGGTGTTGCGGGGGCTTCCGTGAAATTGCCACCGAAAAACACATGGGCGGTACCGGCATCCGTGCCATTTGCATCGGCCCAGGGGGCACCGGCAACGATATCATCGAATCCGTCACCATTGACATCCCCGGCCCCGCTGACCGACCAGCCGCTCCAGTGACCAGGTGCCGCACCATCCAGACGAAGGCCGGCATGGCCATCCAGGGCGGAGAGGTCGATCTGGGCAGCAAAACCGCTGGATTTGCCGTACACCACATAGATGGCCCCGGAGTCGGTGCCGTTCGT
This sequence comes from Magnetococcales bacterium, assembly GCA_015228935.1. Classification (NCBI taxonomy): domain Bacteria; kingdom Pseudomonadati; phylum Pseudomonadota; class Magnetococcia; order Magnetococcales; species Magnetococcales bacterium. The sequence goes on from JADGCO010000039.1 coordinate 14,458, forward strand.
ATCGGCCACGGGGGCACCGATGACGAGATCGGCATAGCCATCCCCATTGAAATCACCGGCACTGCCGACTGACCAGCCGCTTTTGTCGCCTGGTGCGGCACCATTCAGGCGGAAACCGTTCGTGCCGTTCAGGGAGGTCAGGGAAATCTGGGAGGTCCAGCCGGAAGCCTGCCCGAACACGACGTAGCTGGTACCGGAAAGGTTGCCGCCGGAATCGGCGGCATACGCGCCGATAAGCAGGTCGGCAAACCCGTCGCCATTGACATCGCCGGCACCACTGACCGACAGGCCACTGTAATCGTTCGCTGTTCCTCCATCGATGCAAAAGCCATTGGTGCCATTCAGGCTGGAAAGATCCAGGGTCGCGGTGAAACCGGCTGACTTGCCAAAAATGACATGGCTGGCCCCGGAATTGCTGCCGCCGGAGTCAGCCCCGCTAGCCCCCACGATGAGGTCGGCAAACCCGTCGCCATTGACATCACCGGCGCTGCTGACTGACTCACCGCTCTCGTCGGCAGCCGCCACGCCATCCAGACGAAAACCGTTCGTGCCATCCAGGGTCGAAAGATTGAGTGAGGCGGCAAAGCCCGAGGATTTGCCGAAAATGACATAACTGGCCCCGGTGTCGCTGCCATCCGGGGTGGCATGAATGGCACCCACGATGAGGTCGGCAAAGCCATCCCCATTGACATCCCCGGCGGCACTCACGCTGCCACCGCTCAGATTGTTGGTGCCTACGCCATCCAGGCGAAAACCGTTGCTGCCATCCAGGGCCGAGAGATCGAGCTGGGCGGCAAACCCGGATGCCTTGCCGAAGATCACATAAGCAGCGCCGGAACCATCTCCGCCAGGGTCTGCACCGACGGCACCGATCACCAGATCATCGAAGCCATCCCCGTTGACATCTCCGGCCCCGTTGACAGCACTGCCGCTCCAGTCGTTGGCCGCCACACCGTTCACACGAAAACCCTGACTGCCATTCAGGGCCGAGAGATCAATCGATGCGGCAAACCCGGTTGATTGGCCAAATATCACGTAGCTGGCTCCGGTATCGCTCGCTCCAGCATCGGCCTTGCGGGCACCGACGATGATGTCGTGGCAGCCATCGCCATTGAGGTCGCCGACATGACCGACGGCCACGCCACTTTCGTCGCCTGCCGCCACGCTGTTCAATTGGAAACCCTGGGTGCCGGTCAGGGAGGCAAGCGGCACGACCGAGAGGGGGGTGATGGTCACGGAGGGGGTCAGCAGGCTTTCGGCTGTGCCGTGGCCGTCGGTATAGGCGACCTGGACCCGAATCCGGGTATTGAGGTCCGTTTGCAGCGGCGTATAGGTGCTGCCGGTTGCCCCGCCGATGCTGCTCCAGGTGGTACCGCCGTCCGTGGAGCGTTGCCACAGGTATGCCAGGGTTCCCAATCCATCGGCATCGACCAGGGCGGTTGTGTTCACGGTCAGGGCCTGGCCGACTGCCGTGCCGGTTATGGCGATGGAGCCGGTGGGGGCATCGTTGACATTGCCGACGGCACCCGTGCTGCTGCTGGTGACGCTTTCCGATGTGCCATGACCATCCGTATAACTCGCTGTCACGGTGATTATTTTGCCCACTTCGGCTTCGGCCAGCACCAGGGTGTTGCCGGTCGCCCCGGATATGTTGGTGCCATCGGCCAACCATTGCCAGGCGATGGTGCCCAGACCATCCGTATCGGTCAGGGTATTGGCTGCGGTCAGGGTGTTGCCCTGGGTCGCCGTGCCACTGATGGTCACGCCGCCGGTTGGGGCATCGTTGGTATTGCCGACAACACTCGTGCTGCTGCTGGTGACGCTTTCCGACGTGCCATGACCATCCGTATAACTCGCTGTCACGGTGACCGTTTTGCCCACTTCGGCTTCGGTCAACACCAGTGTATTGCCGGTCGCACCGGCAATGTTGGTGCCATCGGCCTGCCATTGCCAGGCGATGGTGCCCAGACCATCCACGTCGGCGAGGGTGTTGGCTGCGGTCAGGGTGTTGCCCTGGGTCGCCGTACCACTGATGGTGACGGTACCGGTGGGGGCATCGTTGGCATTGCCGACGGCGCTCGTGCTGCCGCTGGTGACGCTTTCCGCCGTGCCATGACCATCCGTATAACTTGCCGTCACGGTGATCATGGTGCCCACTTCGGTTTCGGATGGTACCAATGTGTTGCCTGTTGCACCGGCAATGGGGGTGCCATCGGCGAGCCATTGCCAGGCGATGGTGCCCAGACCGTCCGCATCGGCCAGGGTATCGGTTGCGGTCAGGGTGTTGCCCTGGGTTGCTGTGCCGCTGATGGTGACGGTACCGGTGGGGGCGCTGTTGGTGGCTGCCACGGTGCTGGTGGCACTGCTCGTGACGCTTTCCGGCGTACCGTGACCATCCGTATAACTGGCCACCGCCGTGATGACTTTGCCGACCTCGCCTGCTGTCAGTGTCAGGGTATCGCCCGTGGCACCGGAGATGTTCGTCCCATCGGCCTGCCACTGGTAGCTGATGGTTCCCAGACCGTCCCTGTCGGCCAGGGTGTTGCTGGCCGTCAGGGTGCCTCCCTGAAGTATCGTGCCACTGATGGTCACGTTGCCGCTGGGCGCATTGTTGGTATTGACCGTGGCGCTTGTGGCGCTGCTCTCGACACTTTCGTTCGTGCCGTGACCATCGGTATAGCTTGCCACCACCGTGATCGTCTTGCCCACTTCCGTTTCGGAGAGAACAAGCGTGCTGTTCGTTGCTCCGGCAATATCCACGTCATCCGCCTGCCATTGATAGCTGACGGTTCCCAGACCATCCTCATCGGTCAGGGTATGGCTGGCGGTCAGGGTTTCTCCTTCCGTGACCGTACCATTGATGGTGACTGTTCCGCCGGGAGCATCGTTGGCGTTGGTGACAGCACTGCTGGCGCTGCTCTCCACACTTTCGCTCGTGCCGTGACCATCGGTATAGCCTGCCACCACCGTGATCACTTTGCCCACTTCCGCTTCGGTGAGGACCAGCGTATTGCTTGTCGCCCCAGCGATATCCACACCATCCGCCTGCCACTGATAGCGGACGGTTCCCAGATCGTCTGCGTCGGTCAGGGTATGGCTGGCGGTCAGGGTTTCTCCTTCCGTGAATGTACCATCAATGATCACGGCACCGCCGGGCGCATCGTTGGCGTTGGCAATGGTGCTTGTGGCGTTGCTGAGAACACTTTCGGCGGTGCCCAGGCCGTCGGTATAGCTGGCTGTTACCGTAATGATTTTGCCTGTCTCGGCTTCGGTCAGCACCAGCGAGTCGTGTGTGGCACCGGCAATTTTTTCGCCATTCGCCAGCCATTGGTAGAGAATCGTGCCCAGACCATTCGCGTCGGCCAGGGTATGGGTCACGGTCAGGGTCTCTCCCTGGGTGGGGGTCCCTTGGATGGTCACGCTGCCGGTGGGGGCGGCGGCGGGATTGGTCACCTGGAGGGTGAAATCCTCGATATGGGGCAGAATGGCATGGGTCGGATCCGTCACCATGACGCGCACATGCAAAACAGGCTGGTTCGCATGGTCCAGTTTGGCTTCCGGCCCAAGTTGCAGTTGGCCATCGACCAGGACGAACAGATCGGCATCCGCACCGCCGACAATCTTGAATTCAGGCTTGACGCCGGCAGGGTGTGACAGGTTGAAACCGCTGACGATGGTTCCCGGTCCGGCATTGCCCGCGATGGTGTCGTCGGCGAGGGTGAAGCCTGCAAAACCATTTTGGGTGCCCTGTTTGGTCAGGGTATCCTGGAAGTGCGACCAGGCCTGTTCGGCGCTGACCGGATTTTTGTGGGACAATGGCCCCATCAAAAATGCCAGGTTTTCAATACGGATGGCCTGTTCCGGGGTGAGGGGTGCCAGTTTGGTGGCTGCCTGACCGACAGCCTCCGGAATCAGAATGCCGTTATCGGGGTTGTTGTCGCCATCGAGGGATTGCAAGAGTTGCAGGATGCTGGTGATTTTGGCGAAATCCGCCGAGGGCACGATGTCCAGGGGGGTCAGGATGGCACTGCCCGGGGCCGTTCCCAGGACAATGTTGCCCAGGGAGAGCTGTACGGTTTCCCCGGGGCGGAAATAAAAATGCCCTGCGGCATCTGTGGTTCCCGACTGGGTGGCCGTCTGGAAATGGATCCCTCCCACGAACCCGTCCAGGAAAGTGCCCTGGAGCAGCGGATTCAAGGTGAACGTGGTCGAGACCGCAGCCTGGCTGGTATCCTTGGCCGTGACGCGAATGGCAATGGGTTGCAGGGGGATTGCCAGGGGTGGGGTGCCGGAAAAGGTGGCACTCTCTGGATTGAAGGTCAACCACGCCGGCAGGGGATCACCGGCCATGGTTGTGGCGGAAAAGGTCAGGTTGTCGTTCAGATCGACATCGTCGAAAGCCGTTGCCGCGAAGCTGTAACTGAAAGGTTTGCCTGGCAGGAAATTCTGGTCTGCGATTCCTTCCGCCCGGAGGGGTGGGGCATCGTTGCCCGGGGAGCTGATCACGTCGGTGCCGTGCAGGGTTGGCGGGTCGTTGACCGGGGTGATGGTCACGCCAATTTTACCGGTGGTGGCACTGAAGGGGGTGGAACCGCCTGTCTGGGTGGTATCCACCAGGATCTGGTTTTGTGCAGTTGACCAGCCACCGGTATAACTGTCGTCCATGGCCCGGATGAGCAGATCCGGGGCAGGTCCGTTGTAGTTGGCAACGGGGACAAAGCGCAGCAGGGAATCGGCGGAGATGGCCACGGCGTTGGGGCCGTCGGTCGCTGTTGCGGGAATGGCAGCCCAGGTGTTGCCTCCATCGCTGGAAAATTGCCAATTCCCCTTGGTAGGGGCATCCGTGTTGCCGATGATGGCCACCCCGGCCAGGTGACCCGTGGCATCTGCATCCTGAAATGCTGCGGAAAGCATGGTGCCGATCTGGGTGCCGGTCAGACCGGTGGCATCCTCCAACTGGGGTGCCAGCGTAAAATCATGGCCATTCAGGATGGGAGCATCGTTGGTTCCGACGATGGTGAGCGTCACCTGGGCGGTCGCGGCAGCCCCACGGCTGTCGATCACTGTATAGGTAAAAGAATCTGTTGTTTGTTCTCCGGATGCCAGGGAGTCGAAATGGTCATCCGGTTGGTAGGTCAGGGTACCGTCATCTGCCTGGGTGACAGTGCCTTGCAAGGCGGAAAAATCGAAACCATCCGGTTGGATTTGCAGGGTTATCTGGCCATCCGGATCCTGATCGTTGGCCAGCAGCACGGCCGGGGTCATGGTGAAAGAACCCTTGGCCGGGATCTCGAACGTGTCGTTTGTGGCCTGTGGTGGGATATTGGGTTTTTCCGTCACCGCCTGCATGACAGGCGGTGTGGCATCAGGTGAAGTGATTGGGGTGGATGTGGCATCAGGGTCGCCAGGCAATTGAGGAGTCAGGGCACTGATCAAACCGGATGTACTGGCAGTACCGTACAAACCTGCTGCACCCATCCCAGTCTGTCCCAATGGGTCCGGTGGGAGAGGGATATTGTTGGGACCACTCTTGTCCGACAAGCCTCCCGGAATGCCGGAGGTGTTGCCGAGGCCGAAATCAGGTCCATTGCCGGGACTGTTCGTGTCGGCGGCGGGTTTGGTGGTTTCTTTGTTGGGTTCACCGACCGGTGTGGAGCCGCCGAAATCCGGTCCGCCGGTATGGGTTTTTTCGACATCACCCGTACCGAAGTCCGGCCCGCCGGCCCCCTGTTTTGCATCGCCATTGCCCGTGGCGGGCGACTCTCCAAAATCCGGACCGCTGTTTTTTTTCTCTTCCTCTCCCTTTTTCTCTTCCCCCTTTTTCTCTTCTTCATGTTTCTCTTCGTTTTTTTTCTCTTCTTCTTTTTTGGTCTCTTCCTTGGCTTTTTCCTCGCTTTTTTCTTCGCCCTGCTTTTCCCCCTTGTTTTTGCCGGCATCTTCTCCCTTGTCACCCCCCTTGTCCGTTTTTTCCTTGCCTGAATCCTGTTTCAGTTCTTCCTGTTTGCGCTGTTCGACTTTTTCTTCGATCTTTTTTTGCTCTGCCTGTTCCTTGTGTTCGAAGGTCTGGGTGGACAATTGGGAATTCAGTTTGGCCATGAAGGTGTCTGGTGCCTTGAAGACCGGCTTTGGCGGACCTCCGGTAAACGACACGGCCGTGGCCGTGCCCGGAGTGGTGAGGGTCACGGCTCCCTGTCCCTGGGCATCGCCAATGGACAGCACCCCCGATGTGTGGACCACGGTGGTCTCGCCCGCCGGGGTCACTTCCCCATCCAGGGCCGAACCCTTGATGCCAATTGTGGCCACCGGTGTTTTGATGACCGAGTGTTGTCCCGATTTGCTGAGATGGGCCAGTTTGCCGCTGACATAGCGAAAGATGCCCTGCAACACCGTGGCGGCGAATTTGCCTGTGGAGGTACTCGGGTCATATACGTACTGGGTCAAAATACCCCGGCCATCCTCACCGAGTTGGAACAGGGTGTCATCGTTGAGCAGGAGTTTCAGCAGGCTGCCGTGACCGGTCTTGAGGACATCGCCCAGACGTACCGCATCCCCTTTTTGCAACAGGCGTGATTCGCCATTGCGGTCACGGGCGAACACCCGACCGACAACCCGGTCCACCCGGCCAATGATGGGTGATTCCGCCTCGCCGCCTGGCCAGAAGAGCGGGCCGGCCACCATGAAGGGTGCCACGGGGTTGAGCAGCAGTGACTGCACCGTGTCGGGCGTGAGGGTTGCTTCATTGTCGATTTTGAGAAGAGGGGGGGTGGCGGTGAAGTAATCGTGGATGACGAACCGTTCGCCGGCGGGATTTTCAATGATCAGATTGGCACCGGAGCGGGAATATTCACCTTCCAGCAGGAAGGAGGCATCCGGGAGGTAGACCTCATGGTTGGCGAGGGTTTCTCCGGCATGCGGCTCCCGGGTTGCCTGGGAAACCCGACTGACATGGTTGTTGTCCGATGGTGGACGGAGAGTCTGTAGAACGTGTGAAATGCCCAGTGCCATCCTTCTCACCTCTGCGCAAATTCAAAAACCCAAAGATTAGACTCTGAAACGTTCAAAAAGTTTTCCGGCAGACCGGTTTCTGGTGAAAAAAATGCAATAAGCGGGCGTTTTTTTTAGATGGTATTCTGATCGTTTTCTGAAAATACCTCATCCAGTGACTGGGCATCCAATACCCGGAGACTCCACTCTTCCAGTGATGACAAATCGGCCTTGGCAACTTTTTCTCTGACCCAGTCAGGCATGGTCCCGAAGCGGTGGAGCAACAGGCGCGTCAGCACCTTGGCCTCACCATCCCGCTCGCCATCCTGGTGTCCAACTTGATGTTCCTGCATCAGGCGATGCTCGATTTTTGGCTGGGAAAAAAGTTTCTCGTCGGGTGTTGTGTTCAAGATGAAATCGAACCATTCCTGCCCGAGTTGCGAGAGGTATTGTGGCGTGATTGTTTCCATTGCCGGGCTGATCAACGCGTCTTTCATTTGCAATAGCGGCTCATTCCTTGTCTGCGAATACATCGTTTAGTGACTGAGCATCTATAAATCGAAGACTCCAATTTTCCAGGGATGACGGTTCAGCTTCGGCGATTTTTTCTTGGACCCAGGCAGGTAGATTGCCAAAGCGACGATGCAAAAGGCGTATGAGTATTGCGGACTCGCCTTTTCGATGTTCCTGCATCAGGCGATGCTCGATTTTTGGCTGGGAAAAAAGTTTCTCGTCGGGTGTTGTGTTCAAGATGAAATCGAACCATTCCTGCCCGAGTTGCGAGAGGTATTGTGGCGTGATTGTTTCCATTGCCGGGCTGATCAATGAATCTTTCATTTGCAACCTCCATAAACCGAAGATGATCCGACCAAATGCCACGGAGAGTCAGACATCACAACCGGCTCATCTTATCAAAAGCCCATACCGGTGTCATGCGTTCCATGCCTGCATGCCCACTCCAAATGCGATTGCCCTGAGCTTTTCCCTGGACAACAGGGCCAAAAAAATTTTCAATGGCTGTCAGAGTGGCAGGTCGTCATCAGGCCTGGGTCTACAGGATCCGGGCAAAGGAGAGAGATTCCAGTCATGAATATCATACTCAACGGCGAAACCCGTGACTTTCCCCCCGGCAGCACCATTGCGGATCTGCTGAATACCCTGCAACTGGACAGTCGCCGGGTGGCTGTGGAAAAAAATTTGGAAGTGGTGAAAAAGGATCGGTTTGCCGAAGTGGCCCTTGCCGATGGCGACCGGCTGGAAGTGGTCCATTTCATTGGGGGCGGGGCACCCAAACCCAAAACCGTGGCCGCCGGCGACCCCCTGGAACTGGCCGGGCGGACCTACCACAGCCGCCTGTTGGTGGGTACCGGCAAATACAAGGATTTTGAGGAAACCGTGCGGGCCATCGAGGCCTCGGAAGCGGAGATTGTGACGGTGGCCGTTCGTCGGGTCAACATTACCGATCCGAAAGCGCCCATGCTGACCGACTATCTGGATCCCAAAAAATATACCTACCTTCCCAATACCGCCGGTTGCTACACCGCCGATGATGCCGTGCGCACCCTGCGCCTGGCCCGGGAAGCCGGCGGCTGGGATCTTGTGAAGCTGGAAGTCCTTTCCGATCCCAAATTTCTCTGGCCCAACAATCCGGAAACCCTGCTTGCCGCGAAAACTCTCATTGACGAGGGGTTCAAGGTGATGGTGTACACCACGGATGATCCGTACATGTGTCAACGTTTTGAGGAAATGGGGTGCGTGGCCGTCATGCCTTTGGCAGCTCCCATCGGATCTGGATTGGGTGTCCGCAACCCCTGGACAATTCGCATGATTGTCGAACAGGCCCGGGTTCCGGTCCTGGTGGATGCCGGCGTTGGCACGGCCTCCGATGCGGCCATTGCCATGGAACTGGGTTGCGACGGGGTTCTGATGAACACGGCCATCGCCGAGGCCCAGGATCCCATCCGCATGGCCAACGCCATGAAGCTTGCCATCCGGGCCGGACGTGATGCCTGGCTTGCCGGGCGCATGCCCAGACGAACCCACGCGGCGGCTTCTTCACCCATCGATGGCACCTTTTTCTAGGAAATAAACGTTTGAAAAACCGGCCAATCGTTTTTTTAAAAAAAACCCGTTTCTAAAATTCGCTAAACATGGTATCCCATGCCCACGCTTGATCATGCCCCTGTATGGGAGTTTCGCTGGCCCGATCCGGTTGCCATCCAGGTGGCATCGGAACGTATTTTGCGGGAACTGCGAACCCGGGCGTCTGCAGATGGTACAGAGTTGACGAGCCTCAATCTGCGGTTGCCGGTCATGGTGCGCATGGAAAGCACAGCGGGGGCGGAAGAGTTGGCACGGGCTTTGCTTCTAACCCCGTGGGGTGTGGAGCGCATTTATTGGCATCCCCATGGTCAGGAACAATCCTCAATCATCGAATCGGCTTTTCCCCTGGAAGCCGACACGGAAGGAAGGGTGGCAAAAGGACAGGGAGTTCTCCTCAGAGTGGCCGGAAGCCCACGCCCGGTTTTGATTGGCTGGGAACCTGAGACTGGCCATTATTTTGTTGAAACCCTCCTGCATTCGGTGCAGGAATTTGATACAATCGAAGAGGCTTTCAACATGGCACAGGGTGTGCGTCCGTTGCGCAAACCCAAAATGCCGACCATCTCCGACCAGATGCAACGCCAAGTCAGTCGCCGGCAGCTTTTGGGTTTCTGGAGGGGGGGAAGTTGATGAAATGACCCAAAAACTGCTCCCGTCATGAAATTTCATATTGATAATCATGCGGAATCGGTTATAAGGTGGGAAGATTTTTGCAAGTGGTCGCAGTTTCAATAAACAGTGCAGTCGGAAATATCCTATAGAGAGGGAAAAACATGATCAAATCCAAGTCCATTCCGGTCATGCTGATGGTCGCAGGTCTGATTGGTGGCATGACTCTTGGTGGTTGCGCCGGAAAACAGCCGGAAACTCAAAGTGCAGACCTCCAAAAGGCAGAACAAGAACGCATCGCTGCTGAAAAGGCCCGCCAGGCCGCCAAGGACGAACTGGCCCGCGCCGAAGAAGCCCGTCGTGATGCCGAACGCGCTCGCCAGGAAGCTGCCGCCGCCGAAGAAAAAGCCCGTGCAGCAAGTGACAAAGCCAAAAAAGAACATGACAAGGGTCTGAGAAAAGGCGGTGCCAAAAAGACCCGCGCCATGAACAAAGCCTCCAAGCCGAAAGCTCACAAACCCAAAGCTGCCAAAGCCAAAGCCAAAGCTGCTCCGGCTGCTGCCAAGTAAGAGTCATGGCTGAAAAAAAATGGGCAACGGGTGGATGGCTTTTGCCTGAAAACCATCAAAAGATTGCCATTTCGGGATGATAAGGTCAGCTTCGTGACCTTATCATCCCGTTGCCAGAAATTTTCCCGCCCTTTTTATCGCGTTCGCACTCTCCCTGCCTCTCAATGACATGCATGCGCCGCCTTGCCTGCTGCATGTGGCGAAGTGTCCACCTTCAGAGGGATAATCATGATCGTGTCCAGATCCGTTCCGGTCATTCTCATGGTTGCAGGAGCTATTGGGAGCCTGGCTCTCGGTGGTTGCGCCAGCAAGAAACCGGATCCTCAAATCGAAATCAACAGAAAAGCCGAGCAGGAACGCCTGACGACCGAAAAAGCCCGCCGGGCTGCCAAGGATGAGCTGCTCCGTGCCGAAGATGCCCGCCGCGTCGCCAATCAAATGTTGCAGGAAGCCGCCGAGGCCGAAGAGAAGACCCGCCAGGAAAAAGAGAAGGCCAGACGCGCAAAAAAACTCCAGTATATCAAATAGATTCTTTTCGTCGGAGAATCGGCGCGGTTCGTTGTGACGTCAAACGCAGGCAGTGACCTGGAGCCTTTTTTTTTTATTGCAATGATCAGCGTGATAAGTTGTAGCGCAAGATGCAATAGATGGCCCAGAATCCATCCCGCCAGGTGATCTTTTTGCCGTCAGCATAGGATCGTCCATGGTAGCTGATGCCCACCTCGTAGATGCGGATGGCACTGCCCAACCTGGCCACCTTGGCCGTGATTTCCGGTTCAAAACCAAAACGGTTTTCCTCAATCTGGATGGCGGCCAGGACCTCACGGCGGAACACCTTGAAACAGGTCTCCATGTCCGTCAGGTTCAGGTTGGTGAAAATGTTGGAAAGCAGGGTGAGAAAACGGTTGCCGACAGAGTGCCAGAAATAGAGAACCCGCCCGGCATCCCCACCGCGGAAACGGGAGCCGTACACCACATCAGCCACCCCGTCCAGAATCGGTTTCAACAGGCGCGGGTACTCGCACGGGTCGTACTCCAGATCGGCATCCTGTACCAGGACCAGATCCCCGGTTGCCGCCTGAAAGCCGGCCCGCAAGGCCGCTCCTTTTCCCTGGTTGACGGGTTGCACGACCAGGCGGATGGTATCTGGATGTTGCCGGGCCAGATCCTGGGCCAATTCCCGGGAGTTGTCCCGGGAGCCGTCATCAACGATAATGATTTCCCTTTGCAAGCCAAGTGTTTCGGCTGTCAGCACCCGCCCGACCAGAGAGACCAGGGTTTTGGCCTCGTTGTAGCAGGGGACGACGATGGTCAGGCTTTTGGCATTTTTCATGGCAAGCTCATGATTTTTTTTCTGGTTTTGACTCGCGACCCCACTGGTCCATGGTCTGCACCAGGCTCAGCGTGATGGTGCGAATCTTGGTTTCAGTCAATTTGAGGCCGAACATGTCTTTCAGATAGAAGACATCGACCGCCCGTTCGCCATAAGTGGAAACCTTGGCGGTGCCAATTTGGATCCCTTGTCGTTCCATCTCCCGGGTGACCGCATAGAGCAATCCGAGACGATCCAGGGCATTGATTTCCAGGACCGTGGAGGTGTCGGAAAAGTCGTTGTCCCATTCAACCGTGCTGGGGACCTCGAAATATTCGTGCTTGCGGGTGGTGACCTTGGAACCGGCCAGCAGTTGATCTGGATGGGTATGGCCCGTGAGAACTGCCCGCAAGGTTTTTTCAATCCGGGCCAGCTTTTCTTCATTGCGAATGGCTCCCCCTTTGGGCTCTTCCAGGACAAAAATATCGAATACCATGCCATCCCGGGTCAGGTTGCCATTGGCTGCCAGAATATTGGCTGATTCGGCGGCCAGGGCACCGGAAATTTCCGCAAACAGACCGGCGTGATCCTGGGTCTGGACGAGCAGGGTGGTGGTATCGGAATTCGGATTGGGCAGGAAGGCGATGGCCAACGGCTGATGCAATTGCGCCACCAGGGCCGTAAAATGATCGGCGATATCTTCCGGCTCGTTGCCGACGAAATAGTCGGAATAAAACCGGTCCAGATAATTGTTGACCGTGGCGACAGGATAGTTGGGTATGAGGATTTCCTGGACGGATTCGCGTTTTTGTCTGGCCTGTCGTGCCAGCTCGTCGGCGGGATAGAGACCCTTGTTGAGAAACTCCAGGACCAGATTGTACAGGCGAAGCAGGAGGTTGGCCTTCCATTGATTCCAGACTCCGGGTCCCACGGCCCGAATGTCGGCAATGGTGAGCAACAGCAGCAGGTCCAGGTTGGTCTGATTGCCGACCATGCGGGAAAATTGGACGATTGTCTGGGGATCGTTGATATCGCGTCGGAAGGCCGTGCGGGAAAAGATCAGATGGTTTTCCACCAGCCAGGCCACCTGTCTGGTTTCCCACTCCGGCAGGCCCAGACGGGAACACACGTCCAGGGCAATGATGGCGCCGGCTTTTTCATGCTGGCCACCCCGCCCCTTGGCAATGTCATGGAACAAAACCCCGAGATGCAAGACCACCGGATGGCGAATCTTGCGCATGATCTGGGTGAAATGGGGCAGATCCTCTTCCTTGCCGGACTTGATATGGCGCAGGTTTTCCACGGCCCGGATGGTATGTTCATCCACGGTGAAAATGTGGAAAAGGTCGTGTTGCGACTGGCCGATGATGCGCCCGAACTCGGGAAGATACCGTCCCAGGATCCGACACAGGTTCATCATGCGCAACACCCAGGCAACGGACATGCGGCCACTCAGCATGTTCAAAAAAATCAGATTGATTTCCGGATTGCGGCGGAATTCCCGATCCACCAGCCCCAGATTGCGGGTGACGAGCCGGATCGTGTCGGGATGAATGCCTTTCACGTAGCGCTGCGCCACTTCGAACAGGCGCATCAACCGCACCGGATTTTCCTGGAAGGCCTCGGCATGGGTCACCGCCACCTTGTCGCCCATCAGGATGAACACATCTTCAAGCAGTTCCTGTTCGTCTTCGTCGGATTGCAGTTGTTCTTCCTGGTATTTCTGCAAAAGGACACAGGTGAGATTGCCCACCTGCTTGGCGACCTGATAATACCGGCGCATGAATTGCTCGACCCCGCGCATGTGGGGCCGGTCCCGGTAACCAAAAGCGGCAGCGATTTCCAACTGTTGCTGGAACGTCAGACGGTCATCACGGCGTCCTGCCCCGTAGTGCAGGGCATTGCGCACCCGCAACAAAAATTCCCGGCAGCGCTGGAAAGTCAGACACTCCTCCTCGGTGATGATGCCCTTTTCCACCAGATCCATGATGCGCTTGACGCGATACCGGTACTCCGAAATCCAGAGAAACGTGTGAATATCCCGCAAGCCGCCAGGATTTTCCTTGATGTTCGGCTCCAGGTAGAACATGGAGTTGCCAAACCGTTCATGGCGTTGGCGTTGTTCGACGAGCTTGTCGCGCTGGAATCCCTCCACATCTTCCAGGAGCGTCTTGTCCAGCAGGATGGTGCGATAGCGGCGGAACAGCCGCTTGTTGCCTGCCAGAAAGCGTGACTCCAGGAGCGAGGTCCGGATTTCAGTTTCCTTGCTGGCCTGGTCGATGCAATCCTGGATGTTGCGTACCGCATGGCCGACCTCCAGGCGGAGATCCCACAAAAAGTAGAGCATCCACTCCACCTGCACGCCGAACTGGGCCTGCGTTCCATCCGGGAGGAGGAACAACAGGTCAATGTCGGAGTAGGGGGCGAGTTCTCCCCGTCCATAACCGCCGGTGGCGATCAGACAAAATTGCACGGGGGGCCTGACCTGGCGACGCCGTTCCTTGATGCGGTGCATCAATCTTTGCAATAAAGGCTGTGGCTGATCCGGGGCATTTTTGGCTGTGGTGCCGGAAATGGATGATTCGTTGCCGGTGCGTATCAGTAAATAAAGGCGGCGCAACAGGATGTCCATCAAATAGGCATGGCCGCGGACGATGTACTGACCTGTGGCCCCCTCCAGGTGACTTTGACGCAATCGCTCCCGGCCCTGTTGCAAATGCTGACGGAATACCTCCAGCAGGGCACTCCGACTGGCGTCAAGGGCGGCACGCGCTCCGGCCTGATCGAGAATGGCGGAAATCTGCCGATCCAGTTCTTCCAGGTCAACGATGGTTCTCTTGCGAAATTTCGACACACGATCTCCTTGGAGAAGACAAGGAAATTTCCTTGTTGGCAGTAGGGGTTCGCCACCTTGCTGGGGTTATGTCACCATGGTAACGTATCCGGCGTCAAAGAAGATTTCCATGCTGGACCGAAACTTTGTTGCATAATGGGAATCCTTTTTGCATGAGCCGGAGGGGCATAGCTGTTCAAGGGGCATGAGAATAACCTTTTCCGGGCATACCTGTTCTAACGCAAGGGATTTGGCATGTTCAGCAAGCTGATGGGCATTTTTTCCATGGACATGGCGATTGATCTGGGCACGGCCAATACCTTGGTCTATGTGCGCGGCAAGGGGATCGTCCTGTCGGAGCCATCGGTGGTGGCCATCCACGAAAGCTCACGCGGGGTTCGCAAGGTGCTTGCCGTGGGTACCGAAGCCAAGCGCATGCTGGGGCGCACACCGGGCAACATTGTGGCCATCCGGCCCATGCGGGATGGCGTCATCGCCGATTTTACCGTGACCGAGGCCATGCTGAAACATTTTATCAGCAAGGTTCACAAACGGCGTCACTTCAATTCGCCCCGTATCATCATTTGTGTTCCTTACGGAGCCACGCCTGTGGAACGCCGGGCCATTCGCGAGTCTGCCGACAGCGCCGGGGCACGGGAAGTGTTTTTGATCGAGGAACCGATGGCAGCAGCCATTGGTGCCGGTCTGCCGGTGACCGATGCGAGCGGTTCCATGGTGGTGGATGTGGGTGGCGGGACCACCGAGGTGGCCATCATTTCCCTGGGTGGCATCGTCTACTCCCGCTCCATTCGGGTGGGCGGCGACAAGATGGATGAGGCCATCGTGGCCCATGTCCGGCGGAAATATTCCCTCCTCATCGGAGAGAGTACCGCCGAAACCATCAAAATCAAGATTGGCTCCGCCTTTCCCCTGCCTGACCGCCTGGAGGTGGAGGTCAAGGGCCGTGACCTGGTCAATGGCGTCCCCAAACACCAGATCATCTCCGATCCGGAGGTTCTCGAATCCCTGGCCGAACCGATCAATGCCATCGTCGAAGGGGTGCGCATCGCCCTGGAACGGACACCGCCGGAACTGGCTGCCGATATCGTGGATCGAGGCATTGTCCTGACAGGGGGGGGTGCCCTCCTGCGGGGTCTCGACAAACTCCTGGCCGAAGAGACCGGCCTGCCGGTCATCATTGCGGAAGATCCCCTCTCCTGTGTGGTGATGGGTTCCGGTCGGGCATTGGAAGAGCTGGACGCCATGTCCGATCTCCTCATGGATCGCTAGCCGACATCGGGAGCCCAATACTTGGACTCCTTGTTCAATCTGCTCAGAGAGCATCGCCATACCATCGCCGCCACGATCTTCATGCTGGTGGCGATCTTTTTGATGTTGTCCGTCCGCACCGGGACCGTCGCCTATCATGCCATCCAGGAAATGGTCCTGGATCTGGTGGGACCGGTGCAACAACTCGTGCATGTCTCCCTGGAAACCTACGAAACTTCCAAAAGAACATTGGATTCCTGGGTTCTTGTCCACGAAGAAAACGAACGCCTGAAAAAAGAGCTGGAGCAGCGCAAGGTCACTCTGGTACAAAAAGAGGAACTTGTGCTGGAAAATCGCCGTCTCCGGAACCTGCTGAACATGCGGCTGGATCCGATCTACATGACGGTTTCGGCCCGGGTTGTGGGCATCTCCTCGTCGGTCTTTGCCCGTTCCCTGATCCTGAACGCCGGCAGGATGGATGGCGTGCGCATCAATACCCCCGTCATCTCCACGGAAGGGTTGGTGGGCAAGATTGTCGAGATTGGTCAATACCATTCGGTGGCCTTGACCCTGCTGGATCTCAACTCCCGAACCCCGGTGCGCATTCAACGCAACCGTATTCCCGGCATTGCCACCGGTGCCAACGATCACGTCATCAGTATGGAATTTGTCGCCAAGGATGCCGATATTCAAATCCAGGACCTGGTCATCACCTCGGGTATCGGGGGCATATTTCCCAGGGGTCTGGTCGTGGGGCGGGTCGTGGCTTTTACACCTCCGGATGTGGGTTTGTTCCAGAAAGTCACCCTGGCCCCGGCAGTTGATTTTGATCGGATCGAGGAGGTATCGCTGCTTCTCGTTCCCGATAACGATCCTCGGCACAAGATTCAGTTGAGGTCCAATCCTTGATCAGGTCGCTTGTCGCTCCCTGGATGCCGGCCACCACGCTTTTGCTGGCGATCACCATACAGGAAATGGCACTTCCCTGGCCGGGGTGGCACCTGTTTCGTCCCAATCTGGTACTCATTTGTTTGTTTTATTGGCGATTGTACCGTCCGGATCGGTGTGGTCCCGGGCTGGCGTTTCTCAGTGGATTGGCCGTAGACTCCCTGACGACCCTGCCCCTGGGAATTTCGGCCATCACGCATATTCTGCTCATTCTGGCGGTGGGACATTTTGGCAACCGTTTGCGGGCTTTGGATTTTCTTTTCCTGATCCTGGTTCTGGGCCTTCTGTGCCTGTTGGAGCAGCTTGTGCAGATGGGGATGATTTCCATGTTTCGGTATCCTGGAACCCAGTGGTATCTGCCGGGATACCGGGCCATTGCTACTTCCCTGATGGCTGCCCCGTTGGTCTCTGCCCTGATCTGGGTTCACCGCCAGTGGCTGGAGAGTGCCTGAATGCTGGAAGACGATCACGAACTGTTCAGGGTGGATGCCCGACGCCGTCTTCTCCTCATTGGTGGCCTGGGGGGGGTATTGTTTTCGGTTTTGGGGAT
The DNA here is from genome assembly GCA_015228935.1 of Magnetococcales bacterium. Lineage (NCBI taxonomy): Bacteria > Pseudomonadati > Pseudomonadota > Magnetococcia > Magnetococcales > Magnetococcales bacterium. The sequence goes on from JADGCO010000039.1 coordinate 31,635, forward strand.
TCGGCTCTTTCATTTGCAGTTGCTCAAAGGGGGGGAGTATCGCGACCTGGCGGAAAACAATCGCATCAGCCTGCAACCGGTTCCAGCCCCACGTGGCCACATTTTTGATCGTAACGGCTCGATTTTGGTGGAAAACCGGCCTGACTATCGGCTGGCGGTCATCCCGGAACTTTCGGGCGGCCTGCCGAAAACCCTGGAAAGATTGCGTGCCTACATCGAAATCACCGACAAGGACATCGAGGGAATCCTCAAACAGGCCCGCAAGCAGCGCTCTTTTCTGCCGGTCAAAATCCGTTCCCACCTGACCTGGCGGGAGGTCAGCCGCATCGAGGTGCGCAGCCACCTGTTTCCGGGTGCCATCATTCAAATACAGTCCCGGCGGCACTATCCCTTTGGCAGCCTGGGGGCGCATGTGCTTGGCTATCTGGGCGAGATCACCGAAACAGATAAACGGGATTTCACCGATACCACATTTTTGGGTATGGAAGATGCCCATCTGGTCAAACGGGATCTCAATGACGTTCGTTTCCGTTCCGGGGATCTGGTGGGCAAGACCGGGGTGGAGCGCCGTTTTGAAACCGTTCTCCGTGGTCAGGAGGGGGTACGCAAGATGGAAGTCAATGCCCTGGGACGCCAGGTGCGGGAACTGGGACATTCGTCCCCCATGCCGGGGGATGATCTTTATCTGACTCTGGACATTGATTTGCAGAGAGACACGGAAGCGGCCCTGGGTGAAAAACTGGGTGCCGTGGTGGTCATGGATCCCCGTACCGGTGAAATATTGGCCATGGTCAGTCGGCCGGCCTACGATCCGAACGCCTTCATCCGGGGTTTCGGTCCGGGACAGTGGCGCTCCCTGATCACCAATCCGGGTCGCCCGTTGACCAACAAGGCCATTCAGGGCCAGTATCCTCCGGGTTCCACCTTCAAGATGGTCGTTGCCCTGGCCGGTCTGGCCGAAGGCAAGATCGGAGCCAATGACCGGGTGGTCTGCAATGGTCACATCGAACGGGAAAAAGTGCGCTTTCATTGCTGGAAAAAGAGTGGTCACGGTTCCGTGGATCTGGTCCAGGCCATCGCCCAATCCTGCGATGTCTATTTTTATCGCCTGGCGGACAAGATCGGCATCGATGCCCTGGAGCGTTATGCCCGAAAATTCGGCTTCGGTGAACTTTCCGGTATTCGTCTGGTGGGTGAACGTCCGGGATTGATGCCATCACGGGAGTGGAAACGGGCCAGGCAGCGTGCCCCGTGGTATCCGGGAGAGACCCTGATCACGGCCATCGGTCAGGGTTATGTCATGGCGACGCCCGTGCAGTTGGCCAGCATGGTGGCCACCATTGCCAATGGCGGCATCCTGTATCAGCCGGCCATGGTGCGTCCGGGCAACAAGTCAACCGCCGTGGTGCGGCGACGGATTCGCATCGATCCCCAGCATCTGGCCCTGGTCAAACATGGCATGGAAGAGGTTCTCAATGGTTCGCGTGGCACGGCCCGCCAGGCCGCACCCAAGGGCGTGCGTGCTGCCGGCAAAACCGGAACTTCCCAGGTCGTGCGCCAAAAGCGGGAAGAGAGCGGCAAGGCCATTCCCTCGAGTGATCCACGGTTCCAGGATCACGCCCTTTTTGTCTGTTATGCCCCGGTGGAGTCTCCCGAACTGGCCATTGCCGTGATCATTGAACATGGTGGTCATGGCAGCTCAGCCGCAGCACCGGTGGCACGGGATATTCTTGAGCGCCATTTTGCCCGGAAAAATGCCGGTCTGGAGACTTGAGATTCATGGCCCGCGCCGATGACAATAAAAATTTTCTCTCTTCCGAAGATGCCGTCGCCTTGCGTCTGCGCGAACGTCTGGCCCGCTTTCCCTGGGGATTGCTGCTGTTATTGACTCTGGCGGCCTGTATTGGTTTGACAGTGCTTTTTTCCGCCGTGGGTCGGCGCAATATTGGCATGCTGTTCAGTCAAACCGTGCGTTTCGGCTTTTCCCTGGTGCTGATGGTGATTCTGGCCCTGGCCAATGAAAAGGTCTACCGTCGTTATGCCTACCTGATTTATGGCCTGATCCTTTTAATGTTGGTGGCGGTGGCCATCATGGGGGATGTCGGCATGGGGGCACGAAGGTGGTTGGAGATCGGTTTTGTGCGTCTGCAACCTTCGGAACTCATGAAAGCAGCCATTGTTCTGGCCCTGGCGCGCTATTTTCACGACCAGTCCGCCTCCCCTTTGCGGCTGCGGGATGTCCTGATTCCCTTGTGTCTCATCCTGGCTCCTCTGGCTTTGATCGTTCATCAACCCGACCTGGGGACGGCGGTCATTGTGGCGGTCATCAGCGGTGCGGTCATCTTTGTGGCAGGTCTTTCCTGGCATGCCATCCTGGCCACCGTCATCATTGTGCCGGCGTCGTTTCCCCTGCTTTGGAATTTTCTCCATGACTACCAGAAACGCCGCATTTTTACCCTGTTTTTCCCGGAAGACGATCCCCTGGGGGCCGGATATCACATCATCCAATCCAAGATTGCCGTGGGTTCCGGAGGTTTGACCGGCAAGGGGTTCATGGGTGGCAGTCAGAGTCATCTGGACTTTCTTCCCGAGCGGCACACCGATTTTATTTTTTCGGTTTTGGCGGAAGAGTGGGGGTTCCTGGGGGCTGTCATTCTGATCGTCATCTATGGCCTGATCACCTTGCGGGGAATCACCATCGCGGTCATGGCTCGGGACCGGTTCGGCCTGCTCCTGGCCTCGGGATTGCTTTCCCTTTTTCTGTTTCAGGTCATCATCAATATTGGCATGGTCATTGGCTTGTTGCCTGTGGTGGGCATTCCGCTGCCGCTGGTCAGTTATGGAGGCAGCTCCATGATCACCGTCATGCTGGCCATGGGTCTTTTGGCACATGTAAGCATTCACTCCAAACAACACGGTCGCGCTGTTTAGGGAGTTTCCGTGATGAAATTGTCTGACATTGTCCGCCTGCCTGCCAACCGACACGGTCGCGCCGTTTCAGGGAGTTCCCGTGATGAAATTGTCTGACATTGCCCGTCTGCTTGATTTGCAACACTTCGGACCGGATGTGACCATCACCGGTGTTGCGCCCATTGAGTCCGCCGGACCCGGCGATCTGACCTATGTTGCCAAAAAAAATTATCTGGCTCAAACCTCGGCGGCAACAGCCCTTCTGTTGCCGCCGGATCTGGCCGAGGCCACTGACAAGCCAAGGATGGTGACGCCGCATCCGGCCATGGATCTGGGCCGGGCCGGTCGCCTGTTTGCCCTTCCGGAACTGACCGTGACGGGAGTTCACCCGAGCGCCGTCATCGATCCGTCGGCAACGTTGGGGGAGGGGGTCAGCGTGGGTCCGCGGGCCGTCATTGGTTCCCAGGTTGCCATTGGTCCGCAAAGCGTCATCCATGCCGGGGTGGTCATCCATGAACGGTGTGTCATCGGTGCCCGCTGTGTCATTCACAGCAACGCTGTGGTGGGATCCAATGGCTTCGGCTTCGAGTATATTGCCGGTCGCTATGAACGGATCCCCCATTTTGGCACTGTCCTGATCGAAGATGATGTGGAAATCGGTGCCTCCACCACCATCGATCGTGCCCGGTTTGGCGTCACCCGGATCGGCTCCGGTACCCGCATCGACAATCTGGTCCAGATTGCCCATAATGTTCAGATCGGCCACAATGTCATGATCATTTCCCAGGTGGGAATTGCCGGTTCCTGTCAGATAGGCGATGGGGCGGTGCTGGCCGGGCAGGCCGGACTCGTGCCTCATGTCACCATTGGTGCAGGTGCCCGGGTCGGGGCAAGTACCGGTGTGGCCACGGATGTTCCCCCCGGGGTGGCATGGTCCGGCTGGTGGGGCAAGGAACATCGACGCAACATGGTGGAAGTCAACTGCATGCGTCAGTTGCCCGAGTTTATGAAACTGGTCAGAAGCTTCATGAAAAAATCGGAGGGTTGAACCCATGACCATGGAGCCTCACGTTCGTCAGCGGTATTCCCAGGGGGCACAGGAGGTCGTCCCGGCCTTGTGCTGTCCGGTAGAGTATGACGCCAATCTTTTGGCACTTCTGCCCCGGGAAATCATTGAGCGGGACTATGGCTGTGGGGATCCATCCCGGTATGTGCAATCCGGCGACACGGTCCTGGATCTGGGTTCCGGCACCGGCAAGATTTGTTATCTGGCGGCCCAGCTTGTGGGTCCGACGGGGCGGGTTATTGGCATTGACATGAATGACGACATGCTCGCCCTGGCACGCAAGTACCAGCCGGAAATGGCCCGTAAGCTGGGAGGGGATCGGGTCTCTTTCCACAAGGGCCGCATCCAGGATCTGGCCCTGGATCTGGAGGCCTTGGGTGTCTGGTTGGCAGCACATCCAGTCACCGATCTGACTTCCCTGGACGCCTTTGAACAAAAGCAGCATGAAATGCGTCGTGACTCTCCCATGATACCGGATGCCTCGGTGGACCTCGTCGTCTCAAACTGCGTCCTCAATCTGGTGGATGATGCCCAAAAAACCAGCTTGATCCAGGAAATCTACCGGGTTCTCAAACCGGGTGGGCGGGCTGCCATTTCCGACATTGTGGCCGATGCTCCGGTTCCGCAATCCCTGAAGCAGATTCCAGAGCTTTGGAGCGGTTGCATTTCCGGAGCTTTCGAAGAGTATGAGTTTGTCAAAACTTTCCGGGATGCGGGTTTCACCGGCATGGCTTTTGACAAGTGGGACGGCAAACCCTGGCAGATTGTGGGCGGCATCGAATTTCGTTCCGTGACCTTGACGGCTGTCAAACAACCCGTTGCCCGGCAACAAACCGAGGGTGGCCATGCCGTTCTCTATCGGGGTCCCTTTGCCAGCATCGAGGATGATCTGGGCAACCGTTTTCCGGTCGGGGAGCGGATGGCTGTTTCGCGCGAGGTATACGAGCGCCTGGGTACCCCCCCTTTTGAGAAACATTTTGTGCGTTTTGCCCCATTGCGGGCGCAGCTTCCCACGCCCTATCTTGTACCGCCCGGTACCCTCCGCCCGGCAGCGGTCACCCGAGGCAACCCGGCCCGGGTCGAAGAGATCGAGGTGGCGTCGGCCTGTGGGCCGACAGGCAAGGGAGGTCGGTGCTGTTGAGATGACATGGAATGACGTGAATACAGGGAAATGCCGTTTTTTTCCGGTAATCCGGTCCCTGTCTTTTGGGTTCCATGGATGCGGATCGCATGCGTGAAAACTTTTTTGCGGTTGCGCCGGATCCGGGAATCGATTATGATACAGGCATTATGGCTGACTCTGGATGTTTTTCAACCATCGCCATCTGGGCATGATACCCGTTATGTCTACAATTCCACTTGATGAATCCCTGGCCGGCATTCGCATTGGTGTGGCGATTTTCCATAAGCATTATCTAAAAGAAATAGCTGATGCGATTCGTCGCAGGGGGTGGACGGGTGTTTTCCGCCTCATACCTCGTGAACTCCAGAGTACAGAATTTTGGGGATCAGAACATGCTCCGGAGATTATGGTTATTGATCCCGTTTTTATTGC
>JADGCO010000040.1 GCA_015228935.1 Magnetococcales bacterium
CCGCAGCAGATCATGATGTTGAGTCAGCAACGTGAATGGATGGAATGGATTTTTTCCCTTCTCGAATAATTCTGCCGCCCCTTCCTGCAACATCTTTTTCCACGTGTGAATCATGGCTGGATAGATTCCATACCGACTGACTAACTGAGCTACGATTTCCTCATCCTTCAGGGCGTCCATAGCTACCTTGGCTTTGAAACCCGCATTATGTTGACGTCGTTTCGCTGTACTCATTTTCCGCCTCCTTTGTTGAACTTAGGAGAGGCAATTGTAGCTTAACCAACTGTCGCATTCTTGGGGTCCACCATACTCAAGGCGGCACTGGCACCCATTTCCTACGTAACCCGATTATTCGTAAACACTTGCGTCCGAAACTTGATGACGAAACGTTGGGCCACGGTGAAACAACGCTCCCACAGTCAGATTGTCCAGGATTTCAACCTTCCAGTCCACTGAAATTTGTCAAGTTTAGCTTCCATTGCGTCCAGAATCTGGCCGGATGAATCAATCGGAAGGGGCACCCCGAATTTCTGGCGGAAAGGAAATAGATATACTGTCCCCGGATTTCAAAATGTTTTCTATCGCAGCCCAAGGGAAATGCGTATGGTGTCCCTCTATTTCCCGCAGACCTTCCAAGCTAAATGTCGGAATGCAAGACCTGACCCCAGACCTTGACCCCAGACCTTTTGGACCCCAGACCTTTTGTGTGACCCCAGACCTTTTGGGGGAACTTCAGACTAAATGTCGTAATGCAAGACCTGACCCCAGACATGTGTATTTCCCTGAATGCAAGATCTGACCCCATTTCCCGCAGACCTTCCAAGCTAAATGTCGTAATGCAAGACCTGACCCCAGACATGTGTACAGACCTTTTGTGACCCCAGACCTTTTGGGGGAACTTCAGACTAAATGTCGTAATGCAAGACCTGACCCCAGACATGTGACCCCAGACATGTGTACAAGACCTGACCCCAGACATGTGTAAATTTAATTGGTATGGTGTCCCCCGATTTTGTCCCCCGATTTCCCCAGACATGTGTAAATTTAATTGGTATGGTGTCCCCCGATTTCCCGGATTTCAAAATGTTTTCTATCGCAGCCCAAGGGAAATGCGTATGGTGTCCCTCTATTTCCTGGTCAAGGGAAATGCGTATGGTGTCCCTCTATTTCCTGGTAAGGGAAATGCGTATGGTGTCCCTCTATTTCCTGGTAAGGGAAATGCGTATGGTGTCCCTCTATTTCCTGGTGTCCCTCTATTTCCCGCAGAAGGGTGAAGTCAATGCCGACAGCACGCCAAATTTTTTATGGCTATAAATTTAATCGGTATGGTGCCACCGGATTCACCGAGTTTTCCTTCACAGTCGCTTGATTTCTAAAGCAGCCTGTGCCGCTCGGTGAGCCAAATAAACATCAGAGGCATATTTTTTAGCAAGAAACATTATGAAATATGATGGTAAATTTGTCAATACACTAGATAAAGCAAACGATAAAGAGTCTGGAACATAGCCAAGCAGCTTATTAAATATAGCAGCGCAAAACATGGTTGCTATTTCTATTGATCTTCCAATCTCACGAATCGTCCGCAGCCTAGTTTTAGAAATAAGAAAATTTCGCGCTGACATCAACATAAAGTTAGATTCTATAAGGCATTCATTGAATAATTCTCTTAAATAAAAAATCCATTCCATCCATTCACGTTGCTGACTCAACATCATGATCTGCTGCGGTGTCATATCTTCAAGAATTTCACACAATGTTCTACCATGCTGAATATGAATATACTTACCAATATAGCGAAGAACCGTTCCGGTCAATCCAGGGTACTCATTGACCAATACAGCACCAGAAGCTTTAGCATTTGCAACAGAAAAACGATAATCAAGCTCATCAAGAATGATTTGCCTAGCATATCCGCAAACCTTTAACTCTCTATCAATCCTTTTTATAATAGACAATCTCTGAAATAGATGTGAATCTTTTGTAATATAATTCATTATATTGACAACATTGTCGGCACGTCGCGTAGATTGGAATGTATTTGTTAAACCATTAATAACATATTTATTATTTGAAAATGCATTACCAACTTCTTCTCTGTACGTTTGATCGCAATCCATTATCCTTTCTTTAACAAGTTGTATGGATGGCGTGTGTTGTATTAGGTTAGCATGAACATTCTGCCAATATGCACTCGTGTAGCCTTGGAATTCAAAATGAGTAGTAAGCTCTTTTTGAGAAAAATTATTTTGTAACTTTGAAATTCGAGATTTAATATACCTCTCAAAGTCACCTCCATATTCTGGACTCAGAATGTATTTAATCTTGCCAATACGAAACATCAGTTCATAATCATAAATCAACTGGGCTGTATCTTGGCACTTTGCCATAGCAGGTGCCGGAAAGATCAGCACTCTATTATAATCATCATCTACAGCTAATGATAATATATCGAAGGATAACTTTATCGCCTTCTCTTTGGAGGTGATTCTGGTTTGGCTAGAAAAATGATCAAGATAATCAATAAATATCCATTCAGGTATTGGTGGCGACGACATGCAACGCTCCAAAATCCAACAGTACTCAAGATAACTAATATTTTTTTGCCTCGAAATCTGACAAATTCGGGGGCAGCATACCGATCTATCTTATGGCTATAGATTTAATCGGTATGCTGTCTCCTGATTTCGGATTTATGTACGATTTCCAGAAATATCAAACTACTACTGTCACCCCGGCAGAACTGGAGGATTACCCTATATTACCTTAGAAGGATCGCTAAATATCCCCTGCACGGTCATTTTTCCAACAAAAAGAACTTCCTCTCTCTTAAAGTTTATATTTTCGCCTCTCCAGTATGCTCTTGCATTTTCACGATATTTTTCGTGCGAAAAAACATCATTTTTCAAATAATTTTCACAGCCATGATGAACCTTGCCAGTAACATTCACCTTAAATATTCTTCTAGAACCGCGCCTAGTAAGTTCATCAAACCAAAATGGCAAACTTTCTTTTGTGCAAAGCCAGATTCCACTTTTTCTTGATGGCAATTCTTGATATTGAAACTCTTGGGTTCTAACATTTTCAAAAATCAGCTCTCTTATAAACATACTTTGCTCTCTAATAACGCTTAGTGCTTGTTCTGCACAATTCTTTATTTTGGAAATATCTGTTGATTCGCTGATCTCTTTATTAAAATTTTCCAAATACTCCTTAAAATAAACACCGTCAACTTTAGATTCAAACACATCATAAAACTTAAAGAAAGAATTTGTAGCGTCTTCGTCGATCATTATTAGCTGCCCAATATTCCAGCAATTATCCTTACAAACATAATATTCTTTATCTGCAACCATCATTTCGATTATTCCTTTCTATTAAAAACAGTCTGAATCTTGGGGTATAAAGTCCGGGGGCACCAAACCGATTTACTTTATGGCAATAAATCACTTCATCACTGAGCCATTGCGGACCCAGGTTCGAATCCTCCCCCATTCTCCGCAACCAACTTTCACATCGAACCGGTCCAGCATCAGGAGTCAATAATATTCTCCCAATATCATGCTGTTAAGTGAGTCCGAAATTTCCGGACCCACCCAGGGCGGGTCCACAGGTTTTGGAGAATGGGGCCGAAGAGAGAATGATATCCGCCCATTTCGACGTCTGCAAGTCCGGATTTCGACCAAGTGCGTTTTCGAACCGTCCCGCGCAACCATTGGAAACATTGGACTTTTCCGCCCCCGCGCAAGCCACCCGAAAACGCACTCCACGGAGAATGGGGTCAGGTCTTGCATTGCGACATTTCCTTTTCGGACAGGAATTCCGGGGATAGTATATCCGTTACCCGTGGGAATTCCGGAGACACAATATGAAACTCCTCCCCCATACCTTATTTCCCTCTTTATGGGCTTTCCCAATCCTCCAACTGCAACCCATCCACCCGTTGAAACTCGCTCACGTTATGAGTTATCAGGATGGAATTTAGAGAGAGCGCATGGGCGGCAATCAGGGTGTCCAGAGGACCAATGGGTTGCCCCTTTGCCAACAAACCACAGCGGATCTTGGCAGCCATGGCGGCTTGATCTTCCCCGAAATCCAACACATGGATATAACTCAAGAAATGCATCAGATTGGCGCGGTTTTGTTCCACTCGACTGGATCGACAAACACCAACCATTAGTTCATAGCGAACAATTTGCGAAATAGCTACCTCACCAGGGGTTATCTCCAGCAACCGCTGTCGCAACAAAGTCGGCACACCCTTGATGATTCCGATACATGCATTCGTATCCAATAAATAACGGATCACCCAAAAGCCTTCCTGGGAAGATCCTCTGCCTTATCCTCATCGTGTTTGAGAAAGTCCTCCGCTACCGCCGAGAAACCATCGACAAAACCCTCCCAAGACGACCTGCAAGGGGTCAATACCAAGCTGTTGCCAGATGTGCGAACGATTACTTCCGATGCATTCAGATAGAATGCCCGGGGAAGATGGATCTCCTGGATATCCCCACGATACACCACCTTGGCAATGGCATGGGTCATGGCTCCTCCTGATCTCTGCGAAATTCCGGAATTCCAAATCAAATTGGTGGGCCCACCAGGATTCGAACCTGGGACCGACCGGTTATGAGCCGGCGGCTCTGACCGCTGAGCTATAGGCCCGACTGGGGAGACATGATCGGGGATTTTGGGTCAGGATTCAAGGAAACTCCTGAGTTTGCGGGAACGGGTGGGGTGGCGCAGCTTGCGCAGGGCTTTGGCTTCGATCTGCCGGATGCGCTCGCGGGTGACGTGAAATTGTTTGCCGACCTCTTCAAGGGTGTGGTCGGTTTGCAAACCAATACCGAACCGCATGCGCAGGACATTTTCTTCGCGACCGGTCAGGGTTTTCAGGACCCGGCCCGTGGTGTCGCGCAGATTGGACATGATGGCCAGGTCTGACGGGGAGAGCATCGATTTGTCTTCGATGAAATCTCCGAGGTGGGAATCCTCCTCGTCACCGACAGGGGTCTCCAGGGAGATGGGTTCCTTGGCAATTTTGAGTACCTTGCGAACCTTTTCAAGGCTCATTTCCATCTGTTCGGCAATCTCTTCGGGGGTGGGTTCCCGACCGATTTCCTGGACCATCTGCCGGCTGGTCCGGACCAGCTTATTGATCGTTTCGATCATGTGAACCGGGATGCGAATGGTCCGGGCCTGATCGGCGATGGAACGGGTGATCGCCTGCCGAATCCACCAGGTGGCATAGGTGGAAAATTTATAGCCGCGCCGCCACTCGAATTTGTCCACGGCCTTCATCAGGCCAATGTTGCCTTCCTGGATCAGATCCAGGAATTGCAGGCCACGATTGGTATATTTTTTGGCGATGGAGATGACAAGGCGCAGGTTGGCTTCGACCATCTCTTTTTTGGCCTGGGCGGCCTTGCGTTCGCCGTTGAGAACCTTTTGATAGGTGGCTTTCAGGTCGCCGATACTTTGTCCGGCCTCGATTTCCAATTGGCCCAGGGATTTTTGTACTTCCTGGATTTTGTCGCCATGTTGGATGAAGCGTTGCCAAGCCTGGTCGGGATTGTTGGCGAGTTGATCCAGCCATTCCAGGTTGCTTTCGTTGCCGGGAAAGGCGAGCAGCAGGGACTCTTTGGGCAGGCCGGTCTTTTCGACGATTTCCAGAATCTTGCCTTCCAGGGAGCGGGCACGATGCACAAAATTTTTGATTTTTTGCACAAGACGGTCGCGCTGTTTTTGGGAAAATTTGACATCCGAAACCACTTCAACAATATGCTTCTTGCAAGTATCATATTGTTTTTGGAAGCGTTTTAATTTTTTCCCATCACCTTCATCGCGGGCCAGATCCATTTCGGCCAGGATTTGTTTGAGATTTTCATTTTCCCGGGCGATGGTATCGAAGGTTTCCTGGGTCTGGCGGATCAACTCCCGCATACGTCCGCCATCATCGACGGCTGGATGATCGGGTGGCACGACATCATCCCCCACGAGATCGGCCAGGACATCGAGTTCGTCGGGTTCGAGAGCGGCTTCCTTGATTTTTTCCCTGGCCGGATTTTCTTCGGGAATTTTTATTTCCGCTGTCGTTTCCTGGACTTTATCCGATTCCAAGGGCTGGTCGAGAATCGGATCCAGGATGGGAGGCTCTTTGTCGAGATCCAGAGGTTTGTTTTCATCGTGTTCGTCATGTTCTTCGTGACTGTTTTCTTCTTCCTCTTCCTCATCTTCGTCGGCACCGCTGTTTTCTTCCAGGGTGGGAGGGGCGATATCCAGGATATCCCGCAGGGAGATCTGGTTGTCCCGCAATTTTTCCGCCAGACTGATGACTTCCTGGAAAGTGGAGGGGGCATCGCAGATGGCGGCGATCACCTCGTTGCAACCGGCCTCGATCCGCTTGGCAATGACAATTTCACCTTCACGGGTAAGCAGTTCCACCGAGCCCATTTCCCGAAGGTACATGCGTACCGGATCATCGGTCTTGCCCAGATCGATATCGTCGATCCCTGCTTCCAGGGGGGAACGTTTTTCGGGGGCGTCGATGTCATCAATTTCCATCTCCTCCCCTTCGAGAATTTTGTCTTCACTGATTTTGTCGAGGTCTTCCGGTTTTTCTTCCAGGGCGTCTTCCGGTTCATCGACCAGGCTGATGCCCATGTTATCGAGCAGGGCGACGACATCCTCGATCTGTTCGGCAGAGGTGACGTTGGTCGGGAGGACATCATTGACTTCATCGAACGTGAGAAAACCCCGCTCCTTGCCATGCTCGATGAGCCGTTTCATGTGGGTCCGGGTAATGTCGTCACTCATAGGGCTTGTCCACACTGAAGGGTTGACGTTCCTGCATGGTCATCACGGGCGATCTATCAATGAATGGTCAGGGAAAGACGTTTTTTCTGGTCGAGACGTTGCAGCTCTTTTTTGTACCCGCTCAACTGGACAAGTTCCTGATCGGTCCAGGTTCCGGTGGCCCGATTTTTTTCTTCCATGCGGCGCATGTCGCGCACAATGTGCCGTCGCAGGCAGGTATCGAGGCACCCTTCCAGCTCTTTTTCAATATTGTCGGGGGTGGTCTCTTCGGCACTCAGGACTGTCTGGGCCAGGTTTTGCAGCTCCTGGCTGGAAAGCTGTTCCAGGGGCAGGGGTCCGGTGTCATGCCACTCGTCACTGAGGTGGATGCACGCATGGAGCAGGGCATTCAGGTGCGGATTTTCCAGTTCCAGGTGGTGCAGGTCATCTTCCAGTTCCCGCAAAAAGCGCGGGTGACGCAGGAGAATCGCCACCAGGGCCTGTTCAAAATTGCGTCCGGTCATGGCGGTCCGGGGAAAAACAGCCGGGTGGCGGACTTCCCGGGGAACGCGCTGATAAGATGCGGTGATTTGGCCGAGGACCTGGGAACCGGTCAAGCCAAATTTTTGGCCAATCTTGTCGGCAAACAGGCCGCGCAGCAGGGGATCCCCCACTTTGAGGAGGCGTTCGCGGACCCGATGGATCAGGGCGGCGGTACCTTCCGGGGTTTCGATTTGCAGCTCCTGGCTGAGGTGTTCCTGTAAAAATTCGAGCAGGGGTTTGGCTTTGCGCAGGCGGCCCTGGAAGGCTTCGCTGCCTTCGCGGCGCACCACCTCGTCGGGATCTTTGCCTTGGGGCAGGAAGACAAAATCGACATGCCGATCCGCTTCCATTCCTTCCATGACCCGTTCCAGGGCGCGCCAGGCGGCTTTCTGGCCGGCGACATCGCCATCGAAGCAAAAGGTCAGGTGGTGGCAACGCCGCCACAACAGCCGCAGATGGTCGGCGGTCAGGGCGGTACCCAGGGTGGCTACCGTATTGTTGAAGCCATGTTCGACGAGGGTGATCAAATCCATGTATCCTTCGACCACCACAACCCTTTTTTGGCGTTGGATGGCTTCCTGGGCCAGGTCAAGGCCGTAGAGAATGCGACCTTTCTGGTAGAGTTCGGTTTCGGGGGTATTGATGTATTTGGGTTCCCCGGGTTCCAGGAGCCGTCCCCCGAAGCCGACCAGGCGACGGCGATGGTCATGGATGGGAAACGTGATCCGATTGCGAAACCGATCATATTGGTTGACTTTATGATTTCCACCTTTTCCATCTTCATGGTCAGTCGGGCGGCTTATGGTACACAGGCCGATTTTTTCCAGATTTTCTCCGGCGGCGGTTCCGCCTCCAAAATGGTTCAGGAGATGGCGCCAGCCGGGTGGAGCAAATCCCAGGCCAAAACGCCGGATGGTTGCTGCCTGGAGACCTCGTTTGGCAAGATAGAGCCTGCCTGCTTCTCCCCCGGGGGCGGCCAGTTGACTTTGGAAGTAGCGATTCACGGCGGCCAATAGTTCCTGGAGTTGGTGCAGTCGCGCTCGTTGGGCGGCATCTTGCTGTTTTTGGTCTCCTTGGATCTGGGTGGATGCAGGAAGTTCCAATCCGGCTTCCGTGGCCAGGGTTTCGACGGCATCCTGAAACGACAATCCCTGGAGCTGCATGAGAAAATCAATGGCATCTCCCCTGGCATCACAGCCAAAGCATTTGAAGTAGCCGTGATCACTGCGCACATTGAAGGAGGGGGTCTTTTCTTTGTGGAAGGGACACAACCCTGTCCAACTGTTGCCTTTTTTTTGCAGATGGACATGGCGGCCGATCAGGTTTGCCAGGTCGATCCGCTCCTTGAGCCGATCCAGAAAGCTGTCCGGATAACGTGGCATCCAGGGCCAGCCTCCTGCCGGTTCAGGTAGCGGTCAGTGCGGCTTTGACCATGGCCGAGACCTGTCCCATTTCTGCCTGTCCGGCCACCCGATCTTTCAATATTTTCATGACCCGCCCCATATCCTTGGGATTGTTGGCACCACATTCTGCGATGACGTCTTTGACAAGTTTTTCCAGTTCGTCAGATCCGATGGCTTTGGGGAGGTAGGACTCCAGGATGGCGGCTTCGCGTTCTTCCTTGTTGGCTTGATCTTCCCGGCCAGCCTGGCGGAAGGCCGTGACCGATTCGCGGCGTTGTTTGATCAACGTGCGCACGACGCCGAACAGGGCGGATTCACCGGTATCCTCTTGTCCAGATTTATCCAGATTGAGGATGGCGGCGCGCAGCATACGGATGGCGGAAAGACGTTCCGCATCCTGTGCTTTCATGGCCTCTTTCAGGTCCTGGGTGATACGTTGGCGGAGATCCATGGGTTTTGGCCTTTCTCTTAAAGCACAAAAGCCCCTCTCCAGGGGCTTTTTAATAAGCTCTGTCTTCTACCCTTTCCTGTCAAGTTTGTCAAGTTGTTTTTTCCTGCCTGCCTCTCCTGTTCGTGGCCCGGGTTGGTACGGGAGGTCGGTGACGGAAGGGGTTGGAGGTTCAGCGCCGGGCGGCGAGGGGGCCAATCGGGCGGCCACCCAGGATGTGAAGATGGATATGGAACACTTCCTGGCCGCCATGCACACCTGTATTGATGCTGACCCGATAGCCCGAATCGGCCAGGCGCAGCTCCCGGGCCACATGGGCCGTGCGTTCCAGGAGATATCCAGCCATATCGCGATCATGCTGGGTTATACTGTCCAGAGAGGTGACATGCTGGCGTGGAATCACGAGAACATGCACCGGTGCCTGGGGATTGATGTCATGGAAGGCAACCACGCGCTCATCTTCATAGACCATGCGGGACGGAATTTCCCCTTGAGCAATTTTGCAGAAAACGCACTCTTCGGACATGACACACCCTCCGATCAAAAGAGATTTTTGAACAGGCTGTTGGACAGGGCAAGGAGGTTAAGAGACAGTATGGACCAGGTTGCCGGACCGGGCAAAGGCATCAGAAGAGATCCTTGAACACATCGTTGGACAGGGCAAAGGTAAAGAGTCCAATATTGTCGCTGATGCGCAAACCAATACCTGATTTGGTGATGCGTACCACTTCGAACTCGAACCGAAAATCCTGGGCATGCGGTGTTGGACTGTGGTTGGCCTGGGTCTGGAGGCCTTCGTCGCCGACTTCGATGCGAACTGCGGATGTGTTGGTTGGTGGTACCACCGAGGCATCGGATGACACTTCAATTTCAAAAAAACCTTGTTCGCCGAGCAACTGCCATTTTGGTTCATAGTCTGTTTCCAGCATGATGCCTTCCATGCTGACATCCGACGTGATACCCGCAATGGTGATGCCATTGAACAGATTCAGAACCAACTGTTTTTGATGGACCCGTCGTTCGCTGGTTCGGCGTGGTATGGCGGCCAGGGTAAGACCTGAGGTACCAAAACGGTTTTGCAGTTCCTGAAAAACCGCATCCGGTGGAATATCCATGTCTGCCAGCATGATCCAGAGGTGAAACAGCAGGTCGGCTGCTTCCTGGATCACTTCGGCGGGATTATTGTCTTTGCCGGCCATGACCACTTCAAAGGCTTCTTCATCGACCTTGCGCAGGATTTCACCACGGCCTTTGTGGTACAACTGGGCCACGTAGGAGTGCTTGGGATCTGCCAGTTTGCGCTCCAGCAGGACCTTGTACAAATCGTGCAAAATCGTCTGGGTCGCAGATGAAGAGACACTCATTTGCCGTAAATCTCCTCGGGATTGATTACAGGGGTACTGATTTCAATCCATTCATGGCCCTGGACTTCCAGATAGAAGCAGTTGTGGCGTCCGGTATGGCAGGCCACACCGACCTGGTCCACCAGGAGCAGGAGGGTATCCCGGTCGCAGTCGGTACGAATTTTTTTCACCTTTTGGACATGTCCTGAGGTTTCCCCTTTTTTCCAGAATTTTTGCCGACTGCGGGACCAGTAGCAGGCGATGCCCGTGCGCAGGGTTTCGGCCAGGGAGTTGCGATTCATCCAGGCCATCATGAGAATTTCCCCGGTATCATGTTGCTGGGCGATGGCGGGGATCAGACCATCGGCATTGAATTTCAGGGTTTCCAGATCGGGCAGGGTTTCCATGGTGGGACTCTCTCAACCGGGTGCGGGGGAATCGATGCGCACTTCGACACCATTTTGGCGCAAGAAGGCCTTGACCTCGGGTATGGTGTGTTGTCGAAAATGAAAAATGGATGCGGCGAGGACCGCATCGGCCTTGCCTTGCTGGAGTCCTTCCAGCAGGTGCTGCATGACACCGACGCCACCGGAGGCAATAACCGGAATGGTTGTGGCCGCCACGATGGCCCGGGTCAAGGGAATGTCGTAACCGATTTTGGTGCCATCGCGATCCATGGAGGTCAGGAGGATCTCTCCGGCCCCATATTTTTCCATGCGTTGAGCCCAGGCAACGGCATCCAGGCCGGTGGGTTTGCGGCCTCCGTGGGTAAAAATTTCCCAGCGCACGGGTTGATTCAGGGCGTCGCGCTCAACGCATTTGGCATCGATGGCGACGACGATACATTGCGAGCCGAACTGGTTGGCGGCTTCTTCGACAAATTCCGGGCGAAACACGGCAGCGGTGTTGATGCCCACCTTGTCGGCCCCGGCATTCAGGAGATTGCGTATATCCTGGTTGGTACGCACGCCGCCGCCGACGGTCAGGGGAATGAACACCTGCTCGGCGGTCCGGCGGACCACATCCAGAATCGTATCCCGGCCTTCATGCGAGGCGGTGATATCAAGGAAGGTCAGTTCATCGGCCCCTTCGGCATCATAACGTTGCGCCGCCGCCACCGGATCCCCCGCATCGACCAATCCCTCGAACTGCACCCCCTTGACCACACGGCCCTCTTTGACATCCAGACAGGGAATGATGCGTTTGGCAAGCACGGTATTATCCTTGGCGTTGGGAACATTCAAACCAGATCATCAGGACTGGCACCACACTATACCGACACTTCCGCACCGAAACAATCGCTGCAAAGGGGGCTGCTCTTCGACAATGGCCATTTGTACCGCAAGGAACACCATCCATTGTTTGCGTCAAATGGTACTTGGCTTATCCCCGCCTTGGCGATCAGGACCTGGCAGAGATGATGGACAGACTTACCAAGAAGTGCATTGGTTAGCCGACATTGACGGGCACCGCATATCGGGTGGATGCTACCCTGACCGTTTACGAGCAGAGAGCAGTTCCTGAGCGGGGTGCCAAAATTCAGGATTTGGCTTACTCTTTGGCCTGTCAGCCATTTACAAAAAACAGCGTCGCGTTGGTTTCAGCCCAAATGAACCCGTTCGTTTCACTCCTTTTGGTCCTGGTGGCCCATCTGTTCAGTCCCAGGCACAACGCTCGGATCCGATTGCTCAAGGCCCAGATCCGAATCCTGAGATCCAGGGTTCCCGGCAAGACGATCAAGCCATCGCCAGCGGAAAAATCGGAACTCCTCCGGCTCGGGGCGGTTTGCGGCCATGATATCGACAACCTGATGGAGATCGTCCGGCCTTCCACCTACCGTCGATGGCTCTGCCAAACCAACAAAGGCCAGCCATTCAAGCGTATTGGTCGCCCCCACCTGACCAAGGAACTGCGGGATACTGCGGTCCGCATGGCCAAGGAGAATCTGCTATGGAGATACCGCCGCATCGTCGGCGAGATCAAGAAGCTCGGTCTCTATGCCGGGGCCAACACGGTCAAACGTATCCTCACCGAGGCCGGAATCCATCCAACACCCAAGAAGGAAAAGAAGAAGCCACCACTCCCGTGGCTCACCTTCATCAAAGCACACATGGAAAGCATCGTGGCTACGGACTTCTTTTCCAAGGACATCTTCACTCCGCTGGGCAAGCGCACGGCCTACGTCCTGGTCTTCATCCACCTGGGTAGCCGCCGGGTCACCTCAGTGCGCCGACCTACAACCCGGACAGCGCCTGGGTCACTCAGCAGGCCCGAAACGCCATCATGTGGTGCCAGGACCAGGAGATCAAGCCACGGTTCCTGATCCGGGACGCCGATGCCAAGTTCTTCGGCCCATTCAACACGGTCTGGAAGACAGAAGGATCCCGGGTCATCCAGATTCCCCATTGCGCGCCACATGCCAACGCGTTTGCCGAATCTTTCATCGGTACTCTGAAATGGGAGTGTCTGGACTTCTTCGTCTGCTTCAGCCGATCCCAACTTGCTTTCATCTGCACCACCTGGCTTCGCCATTACAACACCGAACGCCCGCACAGAGGAGCCAAGATGGGCAACAATGTACTCGATGTCAAATTCAAGGCTGCCCGCGATGGTCCAATCCGATCCCGAGAAGCCCTTGGCGGGATCATTCGCTCCTACTACCGGGAGGCTGCGCAGCCGTTTCCAAAGGGGCTGTCACATGATACCATCGCCTTGAAATATATCATGGATTTGGTCCTCCCATATTTTGGAACCCCTCAGGAGAATGGGACAGAATCGACTGCGGCGTGAACTTTTTCTTGACGGGGGAAAAAAGGGGCCACAAGGCAGGTTGCATGCGGATCCTCAGCAAGGTACTCCCGCATCGGAAAAACGTCGTGGACCCCATTGCGCAACGCTTGGCAATGGCATCCCGGGACCGCTTCCAGCTACGCGGTGTCACCCAAAAGAAAATCCTTGATGGTCGCCACGACTTCCTCTTGACCGTCAGGGGTGATCCCGAGAAAGGGGCGGGCCGGTATGGTCACCTGTTTCGCGTAGACCGCCTGATCGCCGATCTTGAAGCGCAAATATTTACCTTTGACCGGCAGGATCGTCCCGCCGAACTGGTGAATGGCGGCGTAAATTTTATGAGTCCCTACCGTCACACCGTCGGGAGACTCGCGATACACGATGGAATCCCGCAGGCCGGAATCTTCAGTTAGGATTTTCTTGATCCTCTTGGTTGCCCAGTATTCCGGTTGATTTTTTTCCCAATCGACCCCGTCTGGTCGCTCCTGGGCGTCGAAGCGGGCCTGCGTGACGCGCACGAGGTTTTCGCCGATGGTTTTCATGGCGGGCGTCAAATCTCCCGCCCGGGTTGCAAGTCCCTCCAGCACCTGGCGCAAGGTGTCGTCATCGATGTCGAACTGGAGAGAGATGCCGGACATCAGTACCCGATCTCCCCGGAGGCCTTCATCTGTTCCCAGACACTCGGAGGAACTTTTTCGCCGGGGGGGTAGAATTTTCCTCCCAGCATCTCCTCGCCCTTGAAGTATTCAGTGGGAGGATTGATTTTGCGGTTGGCCACAATCCTGTCCGCCATCTGGTGGTGTCGCTCGATATCAATCATATCCTCTTCCGTCAGACCGGGGGCAAGACCGAATTTCATCTCATTTCTCCTTCAAATCCACCTCTACCGTTCCATCGTCCAGTCTGCGGACATCCCTGATCACAAACTCCACACCAGGAGGATACAATACCTCTCTCTGATCCGGGTAGAAAGAAAACGGTTCGATCCACTTCCCGGTTTTGGATTTGATGAAAAACATGTATTTCCCCTTGAATTTCGTCTCGCCAATGGCCGTACTCATGAACCCGGCATCACTGTAGACGCCTCCCGGCACAATGTCTTTGGCGACACTCTCCGGCAGATTCGTGGCCCGCACCACATCCCCTTCATAATTCGGCAGATTGGCCAGGGCCGCTTCCAGGGTGAGGATCATGGGGGCCAAACGTTTCAGTTCTGCACGGTCGCCGCTCCGCAGTGCAGTGTTCATGAGTTGATGGTTCCGCTCGCCCCCTTCGACCTGGGTAAGACCGGTGTAGTTGCGCAAGGAGGCCAGGTCCACAATGGAGAGTGGGGCCGTGGAAACATCACGCCTTTTGGCAGCCTGCTGGGCATCCTGGGCCAGAATATTGACCCGTTCATCGCCCAGGAATTTTCTGAATGCCACATCCCGTGGCGGGGTCGTGATATCCGGCATGGCTTTCCGCAATCCCGCAGGCACTCCGGCCACTTGCTTTGCGACCGTCTCTCGCATCCGGGATGCCAATCTTGAAGCTCCGGGCGCATAGTCCCATCCCGGATCGATACCGACTGGCACCTGATGTTTTTCCCCATGCCGGTCGGTCCAGGTATACGTACCATCTTCGGGTGCCTGGTCCGGGCCATCCCGGCCCATTTTTTTCAGATCCCGTTTGCCCATCTTTAATGATAATGTTGGCCGACACCACGACCTTTTTCCTTTAGTCGTCCGATACGTTCCCAAAGCCTGTCAATATTTTTGGTTGCACGTGGACGGGAAAGTCCTTCGGCGAGTTTTTTGAGTTTGGTCCCAAATTTTTCGATGAAACGCTGGGCGATCCCCTTTTCCTTTTCGGCACGGCGTTCGGAATGACACTATAGACGCACCTCTTGCCCGACTTCTGAGATAACATTTTGAATATGAATCTTTTCTTTGGATGATGTTTCTATACATGCGGCGTTTTCATCATCAATACGGGTCGGCGAGCAGACGCTCATCTGCCGCATGTGACAGGTCGGCTGAGAGAACTCGGGCTGGAGCTGGCCTGGGCGCGTTTCGTCGGAGATGACGCAACGGAGTTGGTCCGACACTTCACCCAGACGCTCGCAGAGGAGAGACCGGTGTTCTGTTTCGGTGGGATCGGCAGCACGCCGGACGACCGGACCCGGCAGTGTCTGGCCATGGCTGCCGGAGTCCCACTGATCCGTCATCCCGATGCCGTGCGGGAGATCGAAGCCCGCTTCGGTGAGGATGCCTGGCCAATCCGGGTACTCATGGCTGATTGGCCCCAAGGCAGCAAAATGGTGCCGAATCCAATCAACCGGATCCCGGGTTTTCAATTCCGTGGTCATTTCGCGCTGCCGGGATTTCCTGAACTGGCATGGCCGATGCTCGAATGGGTACTGAAGCACCATTTTCCGTCCAACCGTCCGCCAGAGATCCTGCGGTGTTTGCGAATCGAGGGGGTGGCCGAAAGTCGGGTTGTGCTGCCCATGCAGCGCGTTTCGAAACTTTTTCCGCAGGTGCGCTACGCCAGCCTGCCCAGACTGGGACCGGATGCACACATTCTGCTGTCGGCACGCGGACGTGGTTCGAACGTGGAGATCGCCTTCGAGGCACTCTGCGCAGAGTTGACAACCGAAGGAATTGCCTGGCGGGTGTGTGCAGATGGATGAAGGATGAGAGGTTGCCATGATCATTCCTGAACACTCATTTCGTGACGATTCCTCCCCGCGTCAGCCGGTCTGGTACATTCCCCAGCGAAAATTCCGGTGGTGCAGCTCTCCTTGCTTGCCAATCTGAATCCTGTGGCGCATGTGCAGGCTGGCCGGGCATTGGCACCCTTGCGTGACGAGGGGGTGTCGATCATTGGCAACGGCATGAGTTTTCACAATATGCGGGGCTATGGAGACCCCAGATTCGGGCCGATATCGGACGCCTTCGACCAGTGGCTGACCGATACGGTCACCGCAAAGGCGGAATTGCGTGAAAAGCGGCTGATTCACTGGGAACAAGCCCCTGCCGCACAACTGTGCCATCCCCCGCACGCCGAGGAGCATCTGCTACCCTTGATGCTGATTGCAGGTGCGGCCCGGACGGATCAAGGCCAAAGGGTCTTTTCGGATCGCGTCTTGGAAACCACTTTATCCGCTTTCCGGTTTGGTTGAATCGACACACAGCCGCTGCTGTCCAGATTCTGCGATCTGCCAAACACGGAACGACAGTAAATAGAGACTCCGCTGTCGAGATCCCG
This sequence comes from Magnetococcales bacterium, assembly GCA_015228935.1. Classification (NCBI taxonomy): domain Bacteria; kingdom Pseudomonadati; phylum Pseudomonadota; class Magnetococcia; order Magnetococcales; species Magnetococcales bacterium. The sequence continues at coordinate 16,569 of JADGCO010000040.1, forward strand.
GGGTTCACCATACCTTCTGCGGTCATGGCGCAAAAATCTGAAGAAGGGTTTGCCCCTGACGCAACCCCATGCGAAAGGCCTTGATCGGTTCGGTCCTACAGGGACAGTCCTCACGAGTTTTTCCAGCACGCCTCGGTCCTTCTTCCTGGAAAACAGGCCTTTCCCAATCCGTCAGGGTTCCCGTCGTCCAACTGTCCAACATGTATGCCGCAGGCCACAAAACAGCCAGTATCAGCGCCAAAACAAATCCAGACACACGTTCCGTATTTTCGCTCATGAGAATTCTCCGGCAGGAACAGCACAATCGCCCGGCACCAGAACAAATCCAGACACCCGTTCCGTATTTTCGCTCATGAGAATTCTCCGGCAGGAACAGCACAATCGCCCGGCAGACGAACACGATGACGGCCAACGCCGCATGGATGATATAAGAAATCCATATCAGCGTCTCTTCCACTTTTCGATCAAGAGGACAAGAATCGCCGATCCCGTAAAGGAGCCGACGAACAGATCGCGAGGCAGGTGTCCCATGATGAACTCTCCCAGGCTGGAATGGTTTCACGGAACGGATGCTACACAATAAATAGTCAATACGGGTTAAAAAGAAGGGCCGAATGAATCAATATTTCGTCAATGACGACAGGCGGCAACGACCGTCGGCACCCCATTGGTCAATCACCGGGCATTCGCAAGAGCTTTTCCCTGGATCGGCAGATAACACGCAACTTACTGATATAATAGTATAAATTTTATATGTGCCCGACAAAGCACGTCAGCACGTCACGAATATCCCAATATCAAATCGATTGGCCTGAGTATTGCTTTTCATGGGTCAGGATTCTTCATTTTATTGGCCAGAGGTCCCCATGCCTCACCCTCCCCATGTCTTTTTGAAACGCTCGACCCTGATCGGGGGGTGTATCTCCCTGGTTATTCTGCTGATTTATCAAACCGTGAAGGCGGATGTCCGTTCGTTCTGGACGGCGGTGGACAATGCCCAGGCGAGCAATCCCCAGATTCACAAAGCCGAGGCCCAGCTCCGGAGTTCTCTGGAAGAAAATCCCAAAACCCTGGCCAAACTCCTGCCTCTGGCCAACTTGCGCGCCGGAAAAACCATTTTTGACGAAACGCATTACGTCAACCGGGATGTGACCAGCAAAAATTTGTCCACCGTGGTGGAATTGACGTTACGCCAGCCCCTTTACAATCGGCGGGATGCCCTGGGTCACGATCAGAGTGCCGCCGTGGTCGCTGCGGCATTGGCCGATATGGAAGATGCCCGTCAGCAGGTGGCCTTGAATGTGGCCACGGTGGCCGCCAACTGGCTGGAAGCAAAAGAGGTTCTTGAACTTGGGGAAAAATACCGAAAGGTGACGAAACGCCATCGGGAGGTCAACCGCCTGCGTCAGAAAGCTGGCGAATCGACAGCAACCGATGTGGAGACCTCATCATCCCGGGCCGAACAGGCCGAAGCCAGTTATGTCCAATCCCTCAATACCCTGGAAAAAGCCGCCATCGCTTTTCGGGAAGTGGTCGGGGCCAATCCATCGCCGGACATGACATTGCCGGAACTCTCCTGGCGGGAACCCGTTGACTGGCTGGAACCGGAAAAAATGCAGGAACAACTCCAAAAATGGATCGAAAACCGGCCAGATATCCAGGCTACCAGATCCCGCCTGGAAGCCGCCCAGTATGCGATCAAGATCGAACGTGCCGGCCACTATCCGACGGTGGATTTAAGCTTCCGGAGCAGCCGTTCCTGGGATTCGGAGTTGGGAGGAAGTTCGGGTGCGTCCGTCAAGAACACGGTCGATGCCCAGAGCCTTCTGCTCAATCTCAACGTGCCCTTGTTCAGCGGCGGCGAAACCAACGCCCGTATCCGCGAGGCCAAAGGTCGCAAGGAAAACATGCTGGCCACACTGCAAGCGGTACGTGATCAGGCCATGCGGGACGCCAATCAGGCGCGCATGGATATCAAAAACCAGCAGGTTTCGATCATCTGGTTGAGCAAGGCGTTGCAATCCAGTGAAAAAGCCCTGGCCGGCATGGAAGAGGAGTTTCAGGCCGGCACGCGCACCTTGCTGGATCTCCTCGATGCCCAATATGAGGTGTTTACCCTGGGTACCAATCTGGTGCGCAATCGGTATCAGGAGCAATTGGCACGGGTCCGGCTCTGGCAAGCCCTGGGCGTCCCCCTGCGCCCGGAGTCGCCCACGTCGTTTATCGCCCTCCTGGAAAAAGAAAAAAATGGTGCCGATCAAAACAACCAACCGGTCGTTCTGGCAGCCATGGATCTCCGGACCGATGCCGGGACAACACACCTGCAAGCCGTTCAACCCACCGCTCACGACGGTTCCTCATCCGCCCCGATCCCGGAACATGCCCCGGCAGCCTCCGCCCCGGAAAACCGGGCAAAGGGCAGTGAAAAAAATCTGACCGAAGACCTGCTCCTGGAAACCATCGGCCAGTTGGAAAACAATCTGAAAAAAAACGGTATCAAGCCTGCTTCGGACAACGTCCAACCACCTGATGTCAATCAGAAACAAACCGAAGGGCAGGCCACTCGGGAACGGGGTTCCGGAAAACCAGCCGTTTCCGTCAGCGATGGTGCCACACGCCCGAATCTGGCCAACATTTCTGCTTCCGAATCGACGACCTCAGCCCGCGATCTCGACACCTTGCTGGAGTTGTACACGTCCACAATCCTGGCGGAAAAGGCGATTCCGGAACAGACGCATCGTGCCGTGGCCAGAATATTGCGCCAATATTTGCCAGCCACTCCCCTGACCAACGCCAACGACCAAAAAATTCCTGATGAAGAGAGTGACGCGCCCCCTCCTCTGCCAGGCGCGAACCCGGCCAAGGAAACCTATCCGACCATGCTCCCCTATCTGAAAAGCGGTCCCTATCTGGTTCATTTGGGGGCATTTCGCAACGCCCGGGAGTGTCAGCAACTGGCCGAAGACCTGGCCAGGGAGAACATTCCCAGTTGGCTGGACGCCGTGCGCACCCCCGACGATAAAAAAATCGTCCGTCTCCTGGTCGGTCCTTTCGCCAAATATGACCATGTTCTGCAAATGGTGGAGAGCCTTGCCAAACAAACCGGTCTGGTGGTCGGATGGGTCCACAATCCCCACTGGCAGGAGTGACAGCGTTGTTCGTGAACCCTCCGACCTGATGGAAAGAGCGACCTGCATCGAGACGGTTCCCCCTGCGATTGATTCCATGGAAGCAACACCGGCATGAACGCATCGACTCCTGAAAAACCGTGGCCGGAAATTTCCCTGGCCGCAGCGGCCCGGCTGATCGGTCATTTCACTCCCGGTTACCGGATCGTCAGGTCCCTGGGGCGCGGAACCTATGGCGAGGTGTTTCTGGCCGAGGATGATTTAAAAAAAATGGCCGTCAAGATCATCCCGCTCACCCTTCGCAACCCGGATCAACCGGATGGTCCCCCCACCCACCGGGAACAGACCAGCCGCGACTGGGTGCAGATCAAAACCAACTGGGAACGGCTGCATCATGCCTCTCTGGTCCGCCTGCGGGATTATTTTCTTTTTCACGAAACAGACCCGGCTGCCCAGGTGACGCTTTATGGCCTCCTCTACATGGATTATTGGCCATGGAAGCTGAAAGGATGCATTCGGCATCTCCTGGAAGAAAAGCGCTATACCCCGGTCCGCAGACGTGCCCTGTTGGTCAATCTCGCCGCATCCCTGCATCGCCTCCGCCAAGAAACCGGTCTTCTGGTGACCGACCTGAAGCCGGACAATATTCTGCTCTCTCTGTGCCATCATGGCCCTCTGGTGCCGGGTTTCATTGACGTGGGTGGCCTGTTTCGGGACGGCGCTGCGGATTATCCCCGGGCCGACACCACCGACGGCTATCTGGCCCCCGAACTGGCCGACAATCAATCACAAATCGTGGATGAACCCGCACTCATCTACAGTTTCGGTCTGATTGGCTTTTTCATTCTGGAGGGACGCCGCCCATTCCCGGAAGTCGCTTTCACGGGTCCGTTTCACAAGGCATTTCGTCAACACCACGGCCTGGACTGGTCCACGGAAGTCCGCCAGACCCTGCCGGGCTGCGTGGCCATCCTGGAACGGTGTCTGCGGGAAAATCCCCAGGAACGATTCCCTGATTTTGCCGCGCTCGTAACGGCCCTGCACCAGGAACAAACCCTCTTTCTCAACCAGGTCCAGAGAGCCAACATATCCCTGGTCCAGGCCACACTGCCGCGCACCCTGCACCCGGCACCGGGTACCCTCTGGCGCGAACCGGTCACCGGTCTGGAACTGGTCTGGATCCCGCCCGGCTCCTTCATGATGGGACAGACGGAGGCGGAAAAAAAATATCTCCAGGCCACGCTCGGCGAAGAAAAATACCTCGACTGGTTTGCCCACGAGACGCCACGCCACCGCGTGGAACTCGATGGTTTCTGGCTGGGACGAACCCCGGTCACCCGCGGTCAGTTTGCCCGGTTTGTGGAAGAAAATCTCCATCTCACCGATGCCCAGAAAAATGGCTTTGCCACCGGATCGGGGAAAAACGGCTGGGGTGAACAAAAATTTTACAGTTGGTTGCAACCGGGTTTTGCCCAGGATGATGCCCATCCGGCAGTCTGCATCAGTTGGTTCGATGCCCTTGAATTTGCCACCTGGTTAAGCCATAACTCCGGAATGACCTGCACATTGCCCAGCGAGGCCCAATGGGAATACGCCTGTCGTGCCGGCACGGAAACCCCGTTTCACTTTGGACCCACACTCCATACCGACATCTGCAACTATGACGGACGGGGGGTGTACGATGCTGGTCAGAAAGGGGAAAATCGTCAGGGAACGACACCAGTCGGCATGTTTCCGGCCAATGCTTTCGGGGTGTATGACATGCATGGCAACGTCTGGGAATGGTGCCTCGATTGTTTTGACAGTCGAATGTACGCCCAACCCTCTGCCACGGAAAAAAATCCACTCTGCCCGTCCCGGAATCCCTATCGGGTTCGCCGTGGCGGGGCCTGGAGTTTCGGCCCCGTTTATCTCCGTGCCGGTTACCGTGGCCGCAACCACCCTGACCACAGTTCGGCAGATGGCGGATTTCGTCTGGTCGCCACCTTTGCCCACGGACAACCTGCCCCTGCCCACGGACAACCTGTTCCATGAAAATGTTTGCCACCAAGCCCGATCCGTTGCGCATTCGCCCGCTTGAAGCCCTTGGTGACATTCGGGATGCCGGTGGGGCCAGTCTGATCCGCCATACCTGGATCATCATCACCCTGGTCTTTCTGCCCCTGCTGATCTGGTCCATGCTGGCCGATCTCAAGGAGGTTTCCCATGTGCAAGGCCAGGTAATGCCGAGCGGCTCCGTGCATGTGGTCCAACACCTGGAAGGAGGCATTGTGACCGAACTCCTGGTCCGGGAGAGCCAGCTTGTGCAGCAGGGGGATGTCCTGTTGCGCCTGGACCGGAACCAAAGCCTGCCCGAACAGGAACAAACCGAATTGCGCATCGCCTCCCTGCGCGCCAATGCCATCCGGCTGCGGGCCTTCGAGGCCGGTGAAGAGCCGGATTTTTCCGAACTCTCCAACCGGTTTGCCGGCATCGTCGCCGCCCAACAAAAAAATTATCAACACCAGAGACAATCCCTGACCAGCAATCTGGCCGTCCTGGATGCCCAGATTGCCCAGCGCCGCCTGGATTTGCAACAGGTCCGGGATGCCCTCGGCATCGCCAGACAACAAAAATCCGTCACCGCCGACATGGTCAAGATTCGCCAGGAACTGGTGGAACAGAAAGCCATCTCCAAGGTCATCTACCTGGAAACCCTGCGGGCCAGCCTGAACGCGCAAGGCGAAGTGGAACGCCTGCAAAAACAGATTGAAAACATACAAGGTGCCTTGACAGAAACCGAACAGCGCCGTGACAAACTGATCACCGATACCCGCAATGCAGCCGGTACCGAACTGGCCGTGGTCATGAGCGAACTCTCCCAGGTCCGCGACTCCCTGACCCGCATCTCCGATCAGGTGGTCCGCCTGGAGGTGCGGTCTCCCGTCAGAGGTCTGGTGCAGGAGTTGAAAGTGCAGACTCCGGGTGTTGTGGTCAATCCCGGGGAAATTCTGGCGCATATCGTGCCCGTCAACGACCACCTGCAAATCGAGGTGCGCATTCCCCCGCAGGATGTGGGACGGATTGCCAAAGATCAGGAAGTGATGGTCAAATTGAGCAGCTATGAATTTTCCCGTTTTGGTACCCTTACCGGACGCATGCTCGATATCTCCCCCAGTACTCTGACCCAGGAAGGCGCACAACCCTATTACAAGGGGGTGGTCGGCCTGGACAAGGATTTTGTCGGGGATATTCCGGGCGTCAACCGCATCCTGCCCGGCATGCTGGCGCAGGTGGATATCACTTTGGGCAATCGCTCCGTATTGGCCACGCTTCTGCGTCCCCTGAGCCGGGCCGTCCAGGAAGCCTTCAAGGAACGTTGATGTCACTCTCCCAACTCTCCCGACTCTCCCGACGCCTCGGAGAAAATCCCCTGCTGGTCCAGGGTCCCGGAGGCAACACCTCCCTCAAGGATCAGGAGCGGCTTTATGTCAAGGGATCCGGTACCTGGCTCAGGGATGCCGAGAATAAATCTGTTTTTACCATGGTTCATATTTCCAAGGTGTTGGAGGATTTCAACCGCAACCAGGAGGGGGATCCAGTCACCTGGAAGGTGGATGCCCAGGATCCGTTGCGTCCTTCCATCGAAACCACCCTGCATGCCCTCATGCCGCAACGGGTGGTCTTGCATGTTCACTCCATCCGCGCCATTGCCCTGACCCTGCTGGAAGATGCCCCGAACATTCTGGCCCAACGTCTCGCCGGCATACCCCACGCGCTGGTCCCCTATCGGCGTCCTGGTCTCCCGTTGACCCTGGCCTTGCAGGCCGCCAATTCCTCCAGAGAGGAGATGGCACCGGTGCAGGTTCTGGTCAATCATGGTCTGGTCATCGGGGCAACGGATTGCCAGGCGGCGGAAAGTCTGTTGACCGAGATCGAAGAACGTCTGACCCTGCCAATCCGCCCCTCCCCTCCCCCTGACCTGCCCACACTCCGGGAACACGCCCAGGCCAGCGGCTGGCAATTGCCCACTCTGGATGACATCCACCGCCTGGCCACCGATCCCTGTTCCCTGGCGCACGCCTGCCTGGGACCGGTCTGTCCCGACCAGGTGGTCTACCTGGGAGCTGCCCCCCTGATTCCTGCACCCGGACAATCCATTCAAGACGCCTTGGCAGCCTGGCAAGGTTTCGGTCCACGCCCGATTGTGGCTTTGGTGCCTGGCAAAGGGGTATTGGTCGCCCCGAATTTTTCTCCAGCCGCAACGGAACTTCTTACGGCCTGGGCCAGTATTTTGGGTCACGTGCCACCCCGGGCCCCGATCAAAACCCTTGATGATTCCGCCTGCGCCGCCCTTCTGGGATGGGAAGCCGAACAATACCGGCAGAAACAGGCCTGATACCAGGTTGCAATCAATCAAGATTCAACGACCTCCACTCCATGTTTTCATGCGTTCTTCGTAACTGTTCAGAACCCTTGCAAAAAAAGAATTTGATATTCAGAACCCTTGCAAAAAAAGAATTTGATATTCAGAACCCTCGCAAAAAAAGAATTTGATATTCAGAACCCTTGCAAAAAAAGAATTTGACATGAAAGATTTTGTTGGGGCTCCGCCCCAAACCCCGCCAGGAGGAAGGGCACAGCCCTTCCTCCTGGACCTCCTTCCCAGTTTTTCGAACGTTTTTTAATGGGGGGAGCTGAATAGTTACCGTTCTTCAATGGTTGGTAACTGGTTGATGTCAACCTGGTATCGTGGACATCACTCCATACCCAGGCCGTTTCGGTGCAGACGCACGCCATCCCCTTGCATGACCGTTTCAACGATGCGTGGGGCCTCTTCGGAGTAGGTGATCCGGGGTGGTTTTTTGGCCAGGGGTTTGTCGTTCAGCAGGGGCATCGGCAGCAACAGATCAAAATGGGGCAGATACCAGACATTGGCGCGGCGGGTGGTCCCAAAAGCATAACTCTCGGTCGTCATGATCAAGTCTCTGGTCAAACGGGCCGTGCGACCGGGAAAGCGCAACGAACCGATTGCCTTTGGCGCTTGGGCTTTATGGGTATCGTTCTCTTCCAGGGTCAGGTCCATCCAGATATGGGTTGAATTGTCTGGTTTGGTGGGGTTGCGGGCCGTCAGGCGCAGTGTCCATTGACCCGCTCCCCAAGCGACCGGTTGACGTACCCCGACAAAATGACCTTCGTGGGTGCCAATTTCGGAAAATCCGCCGGCAGCGACCTGAAGATCATCGGGATTCTGGGTATCCCAACGGGAAAATATCACCCCTGGCCCCCGGTTCTGTTTTTTTTCTTGGAGATCGGTCTGCAAACCAACATAAAGCTTGGTGTTGTTGATGGCCGCATGAAACTGGAAAAAGAGATGACTTCCGGCCACGGGTGCCTCTTTGAAGATCATGGGAATGGCCAGGCTGGTCAATTGTTCGTCCTTGTTTTGCGTTGGAAAATTCAAAAAAACATAGTGCCAGCAACAGGTCACCGACAGATCTGGATGTTTCTTGTTCGCAAACTGGAGGTAACGGGTTTTGCGATGCACGGGAAACAGGGGGGTTGGCTCCCCTTTGGCAGCCTGGCCCTTGATCTGGATACGGTATCCCAGAGGGGGCGTTGCATGACCATCATAACGCAAAAACCAGGTTTTGACAGTCGTATCAAGGGATCGGTCGGCACAATAGGCATAAACAATCTGACCAGCTTCATTCACCCATTGCACGGGTTGCCGGATATTGGGACCGGTTTCGGGTTCGCGGATCAGGAGCAACTCGACAGGATCGTAAGAGGCTACGGTGAAAAACTCTTCGACCAGAATGTGTCCCGGGGCACATTTTTTGTCGTTGGCCAGGCGAATGTTTTCCAATCTCGTGACCGGCAAGGGCACGGGATGAATCAGCCAGATTTTCTGGTCTGGCTGGGCCGAGTTGCATGGCCATGCAATTGCCCATAAAATAAATAATAATTGAAATATTATTCTCGGAGTTGTTCCAGAATTTTGCCGGAAGGGGCATCTCCCCGATTCCCTTTTTATTTTCAATCGGCTTTTTTGAGCCATTGTCAGAGTCCCGGATGACAAGCGTTACTGGGATGGGGTCTGTCGCAAAATTTCCTCTGCTTGCCCCGGCCTCTTGCTGATTTCCTTTCCCACCAATCCGCTCAAGTTACCGGAAAGTACTCCTCCCTGGCCAGAAAAAGCTACCGTTACCCTGCCATGTGATGGTCCCCTCCAATCCTCAATGCAGGCCTTGGCGAGAACCTCTGGATCACGAAGAGCCGCAAAGTGCCTGTGCATCAAGGCTTTTCTCGCCCCGAACCTGAATATGAAGGGTGTCCAAATCGACCAGACAATCGAAACCGGGAGCCCTGACATGTACATGCGGGGACAGGTGAACCCCTTCATGGATTTTAATCCTGAATCCGCGAATCTGACCGAGTCAATTGGAAGGGACAGGGGGGATTGCTCCCCCCGGATTCACACAGCTTTATCCTCTCCGACTTTTTTTTTCAGGTTCAGAGGATTTTCGATCAAAAAGCTTGCGAAACGTTGCGGTGAATTCATCGAAATAGTTCTTGCCTCCCTTCCTCCCGGCAACCTTCTTTTCCACTTCTTTCAACTGCTCGAACAACTCATTATAATCGCTTTTCGTCTGGCCATACCCAAGCAGTTCTGCCAGTTCCAAGCTATTTTTCGCCCCTTCGAGCAGATCTTTGAGACGCTTTTCCTCACCGTCGTTTCGCGAATCATTCTCAGCCAAAGTCTCAGCCTCTTTGATCATGGCCTTGCTGCGCAGAACCGGCAGGGGGATCACTCTATCCTCGGTCACCACCAGAGTTCCGAGTACGGTCTGCAACGCAATTTTTGCTTCGGCGATCCGACCGGAGTCGATCATGGGGACCGCCGCTTTGATCGCAAGCGGATAGGTGCCCAGGGGCAGGCTTGTCGTCTGAATGGAAACTTCGCTGGCCAGATCAGCAAGCATGCGCCGGGCTTTTTGAATCTCTCCGTTCTTGAGCGCCTTTTTGGCGTATTCAATACTGGGTTTTATGGAATCCGTTCCCGCAAAAGTGTCGTGAACCACCGTTCTGACTTCCACCGGAGCCAGGGCCAGCAACGGATTGCGAGCCAGCAGCATCTCCAATTTTCCAATGGCATTCGTGAGCGCCGTGATGGTTTTGTCCCGGTCGTCAACGTCCAGGGAAGCCAGGGCATTTCGAGTCTCATCCACCGCAACTTTTGCCTCTTTGACAATTTTTTCACGTCGCTTGGCAATCTCGGATTCCATCTCCAGTTTGACAGGCTCCTGAACTGACCGGGTCACCTGGCTTTGAATCTCCGGTTCCGGAGGCTGGCATGCCTTATCCGGCTCATGATTCGGAACATCTTTTGTAGTTTCTTTCAATTCCGTGCTGCTCATGGTTGTTTCTCCTCGTGTTTCCAGATGAATCGACCATGGTTTTCCAGGGTGCCAAAGGGCACCATGAATCCTCAGGATCAAAGCATGCTCGAAACCTTTTTCTTGATCCGGTCAAACCAACCTTCGCCGGATTTGCCGTCAGAGGTTTTCTTTACGATCTCATCAAGCTGGGCATACAGGGGCTTGTAGGACTCCTTGTCGCCATAACCGAGTAACTCAGCCATTTCCAGTTGATTACGCACCTCGGCGAGGATCCTTTCCAAATCCTCATTTTCTTCCTTTGATCGATTTACCTTTTTGGACAGCTCCTCCGCCTTGATCAGCAGGTGTTCGGCGCGAAGCTTTGGCAAAGGAACAACCTTGTCCGTTTTGACTACCAAGGTATTGAGCGCACTTTGCAAGGTGGCCCTGGCCTGGTCGATTTCACCCTTGTCGATCATGGGAACAACTGCCTTGATCGCAAGCGGGTAGGTCGCCAGAGGAATACTGCGCGTCTGATAGACGATTTCGCTGGCCAGGTTGCGCACAATTGGGCGGGCTTTCTGGATCTCTCCATCCATCAGGTAGTTCATCGCGTCGTGAATCATCGCCTTGACCGTGTCCACGTTTGCCAGAAGGTCATAAGTCACGACGTTGGTTTCCACGGGTGCCAAGGCCAGCCCAGGATCACGCGCAAGAATCAATTCCAGCTTCCCAGTAACTTTTTCCAAGGCAGCGATGGCTTCATCCTGCTTTTTTTCTCCGAGTGCCTTTAACGCTTTCTCAGTTTCCTTCAACGCAACGGTAGCCTCATCAAGAACTTTCTTCCTCCTTTCAAGGGCTTCATCAGAAGATTCTCCATCGACACCTGCTTTTACGGATTCACTGGCAGCCGACTGTTTTTGTGGTTCTGCGGGCAACGATGTTTTTTCGGCGTTGGCAACGCCCGGCACCATCATTGCGACGACGAGCAGAGCCACATGAAATGGTTTTATTAATTTTTTACACATGGTTGTCCTCCTTTCATCACATCGTAATGTTGGCGATATGGACCTTTTGCGACTTTAATTAAGACCTGTCCTGGTGAAAGGTGGTCTACTCTTTGTTTCACGGCGCTTTCTTGCGTCCTCTTTTCAAGAACACCACCGTCCCGACCAGGAAGTCCCAGGTCTTCTCCACGGCTATGGACAACCAACCCGCCGTGACAGTTCGGGTTGCCCAGGGCGAGCGGGAGATGTTTGCCGACAACAAACTTCTCGGACAGTTCAACCTGGAGGGAATCGCTCCGGCCCCGCGTGGCATGCCACAGATCGAGGTCACCTTTGACATCGACGCCAACGGTTTGGTCCAGGTTTCGGCCAAGGATCTGGGAACCGGCAAGGAGCAGTCCATTCGCATCGAGGCATCAGGCGGCTTGACCGAAGAAGAGATCAACCGCATGGTCCGCGACGCCAAGGCGCATGCAACAGAGGATTCCCGGAAACGCAAATTGATCGACGCCAGGAACCATGCCGATTCTCTGGTCTATACCACCGAGAAAAGCCTCAAGGAGCATGGCGACAAAGTGGATGAGATGACGAAAAAAGCCATCAAGACAGCCCTTGACGAACTCAAGGGAGTGATGAATGGAGACAACGCCGAGGTCATCGAGGCCAAGATCCAGGTGTTGATGGAAGCGTCCATGAAGCTGGGTGAGACAATTTACAGGAATTCCGCCGCCCAGGGCGCAACCAACAACACATCGTGTGGAACAGGCTCTTGCTCCACCGGGACACGCCACGACGACGTGGTGGTGGACGCCGAATATGAGGAGGTCAAGCCCGATACAAGAGCCAAGGCTGCCTGAGGGTACTTGAATGATGTGAAAATCTTCCCCCCTTTCCGACCTTTGGGAAGGGGGAATTTTTCTTGGTGACCTGATAGTCATCCAGCTACAAAAAAAGCTGGTATCTCAGCGGTTCCATCACGCTCCAGAGATGATCTGTAAGCCCCGCAGCCATGGCAGGTGTCCGCCAGGTGACGGACAACAGCTGCGATCTGCTCCCGGGAGTTCCTCAAGTCGTACAGTGGTGTGCCATTCCGTTCGGAAAACTCATGCTGACGATGCTGGCATGGTCTTTTCTCCTCCTCAAAGGATCGGAAAAGCCCTTATACCACATTATTATCAGTTGTTCGATTTTCAGTAGACCAGTCCCTCCCTGGGATCAAAGAGCATCTCCTTTTCCATCTTCCGGTAGAAATTCTTTTGGGACTCTGTCTTTGGCTTCGGCACAACCACGTTCAGTGTGACATATTGTGTGCCGGCGGGAGATCCCGGCAGACCACGGCCTTTCAGAGCCAGTTTCTTGCCAGATTGGCTTCCTTCTGGAACCTTCAGACGAACCGGACCAGCCAGGGTCGGAACCGTCACCGTGGTGCCGAGGGCCGCCTCCCATGGAGCGATGGGCAGTTCCAGATGAATGTCTTTTCCTTCCAAACGGAATTGCCTGTGCGGCAGAATACGGATCTGGAGAAACAAATCCTCCATGGAAGTGCCGCCATTTCCTCGTTGGGCACTCAGGTGGATCGTTTGGCCATCGGTGACACCCGCCGGAATGGCAACCTGGATGCGCTTGGTGTCGCCACCGGAAGAATGGATTTCAAAGCGCCGTTTGCATCCCGAGAACGCCTCTTCCAGGGTGACTTCAACCTCATAAGCGGGAGATTGTGGGCAGAATCCTTTGGTGAACACCGATGCTCCATCGCCAACATGGCCCGGAAAACCCGAAAACCAGGCACCAGATCCATTGCCACCGTTCCGTTTGCCAAAAAGGGTGTTGAACAGATCCTCCAGGTCGATGGGCGAGCCGCCCTGCTGGAACCGGAATCCAGATGCATTTTCATATCCCGGCTGACCTGGGAAAGTGCCGCCACTTTTCCAGTAGTCATAGATCTGATCGTACTCCGCACGTTTCTTGGCGTCACCCAGGACCTCATAGGCCTCGGAAACCTCCTTGAAGCGGGCTTCACTGCCTGGTGATTTGTTGATGTCCGGATGATGCTCACGGGCAAGTTTGCGGAATATTCGCTTGATCTCCTTGGGACTGGCGGACTTGTCAATACCCAGAATTTTATAGAAATCCTTGAATTCGGCACCCATGGCGTTCTCCTGTCAAGGTTCCGGGGTTGAGAACCACGGGAATCATTTTTTGCATAGGCTGGACAACGACTCCTTGGCCTTGTTCCACCAACCGCCAACCTTGTCCTGCCATGCATGGGCCAGAGATTCCAGAGATTTCGAGGTCAATTCACAGGATCTGTTGATCCCGATCCAGCGAGGACGTATATCGTCTTTTATTTTTGGAATGGTGACTGTCAGGACGCCATTTCTGGTGGACGCCTTCGCCTCACCCACAAGCAACCCGTCTGGCAAACAAAAGGTCCTTTGAAAGGATCCGGTTGCCCATGCCATGCTCCGGTTGTGGTTCTTCTCCCGATGATGGAAGGTCCGGGTTCCGCGAATGGTAAGCCTGCCCGGTTCGACAATGACCTTCAGTTCTTTCGGGTCGATGCCAGGAACATCCGATGTGAACGTCACATGATCCGCGCTTTCCGCCATATCGGTTCTTACGTCCCAATGATTCGAAACCAACGACAAATCGGACGCACGGGACAATGCATACCAAACCGGGCTGGCCAGACCAGATCCGCACCCGGCAAGAGAGCCACGAGACAGATAAAACATGATTCCCTCCTTTCCCGAATACGAGGTATGGTTGACGCAGATGATGCGCAAAACGATTCTGCTCTTGAGATAAGGATTCAGAGAAAAATTTCAAGGGTATCCTGGTCGCCTTTCCCTCACGAAATGAATGGACAGGGCACCATGGTCCTGGATTTTTGCAGCCTTGCCGTTCCGGATCTGGATTGCCCAGTCGGCATGCCCGCAGACAACTCTTTTCCGCGCTTGACGGCCTGAATCGTCTCTTCCAGAGCCTGCAAAAAGCGCAACCTGTCCGTGTTGCCGAAAGTCAGGCCACTCCCCGGATTATTCCGGAATTCGCTCCATAATCGAGTCATTGGCCTTGTCCAGACCACCTTTGACGCCCTGGAGGTTCAGCAGGGAATGGGCGGGCGTCGGCATCCACATGGATTTTTATTTTTTTTACCCATCCCGGTTTTGGGCAATACGCTCCCATGCCCGCACATCCCCCTCCACGAGGATGAATATAGGATGGGGAGTGGGCATGGCAATCTGGTCCAATTGAGCATGGTGGTGAGGATTCCGGCTGGTGACCTTGCCCAGGAAATGCTTCCATTCATAAAGGAGCTGCCCGGTCGTTTCCCGGATGGAGCCGTTCCAGCTCGCCGCCACGATGCGGGTGGCGTCGAACCTGTAGTTCCGCCGCTGTGCCTCTCGATGCACCTCCCACAGATAGGCGGCCACAGCACCGACGGGATCGTCCTGCTCCCGAAACCGGATGAGTTGCGGATGGCGGGTATAGCCCCGGGTCATCCCCTGGAGTACCTTCTGGGCCAGCAATGCCTCCCGCCAGAGGGCAACCAGTCCATGGGCATCGAGATAATGAGGATGTAGAGTCCAGAGTCGCATGAATGCATACACCCCGCATCCTGTCAGCCAGGACCACGAGGTCTCCGAATTTGCCTTGGCCAACAAATAATCGGACTGATTCGAGATTTCAGGCAGGTGCAGCAGGCGCTGGACATGCGACAAGAATGTTGCCAAACGACTGAAGACCAACAACATCCTCCAACATCAATCCGCTGAGAACAAGCAACGATTTCCATTCTGTCAAAGTGCGCTCGCGACCTCGCGACCCCATGAACATCTGCATGTCGAACGAGGCTCCGGTTAAATCGGCATGGACCTCCGGGAGTACTATTTCCAGCAACGCAACACGTGCGCGGTGATTTCGGCAGGCGCTGGCAAGATTGTGCAGGATCGTAACGCAGGTATCATTGTCAAAACCGTGCAGGACGGCGGAAAGCAGATAGACATCCTTTTCGCCCTGAGCGGGGGGGAGTGACTCCAAAAAATCTCCAGCCTCAAAATGCAGGCGCTCGATGCCACTTGTGCTGTGGGTGGCCCAATAACGCCTGGCTTCGGCAATCACCTGGGGGCGATCCACCACCAGGGCCGTCAGGTGGGAGTGGCGTTTCAGGATGGCCAACTGTGCATCACAGCTTTTTTCGCGCAGAATATCAACTATTTCAAGCAACAGTTGCACTACCCGCTTCAGACACACTGGGCGGGGCATCGCTCTTTCAGCAGCGCACTACAATCCATGCTCCTGACGGGTCGATTGGATGAGTACGTTGGCAGGAATTTTCAGTCCATTGTGAAGGCGACGGATCATTTGCAGCGAGAGTTGTCGTTTGCGATTCAGAATTTCCGCCACCCGCGCCCGGCTGCCAATGAATGGTTCCAATTCCTTGCGACTCAGCCCCATCTGTTCCATCCGGAAGCGGATCACATCGACGGGATCAGGCAGGTCGATGGCATGATGTCTGGCTTCGTAAGCAGCGATCAGCGTGGCGAGGATATCCAAACGATCTCCTTCCGGCGTGTCGGGGTCGGCATCCATCAATCGTTCCACTTCCGCCAACGCAGCGTCATAATCCTGTTCGGTCTTAATGGGTTGGATCTCCATCACACACTCTCCGCATGGATCTGATCATATTGGTCGTGGGTTCCGACAAACCGGACGTACACGATGCTGTAGGGATAGTTGATCTTCACGACCAACCGGTACTTGTTGCCAGCCATGTTGAAAACAACCCGATTTCCCGTGAGGAAGCTGGCATGGCGGAATTGGTTCTTGACATCGGCAGGGGTTTTCCAGTCTGCCTGGGCCACAAGGGCATGCCAAGCTTCAAGGGCACCCTTGCAATCCAGGTTGGCCTTCCTTCAACCTATGGGGGAGACCGTCAGGATTGCATGCAAACGGTGTTCGTCTGAGTCCATTGTCAGGAATGGCGTAGTCCGAGGCCAGCAGCGATATCGGTGCCGAAGGTGTGCGCTGAATTTTGTTGATGGCGACCGGCGTGTGGATGACAATCTGCACATCAAGCGTGCATTGGCAGTGGTCCTGTATTCCATTGGCAAGGCCTCATTCAACATGCTGGGGCATATTTTTGGTGTCTCACGCTCCTTGACGTACCGTCGGATCAAAAAGGATGCGGATAAGCCGCACCAAAGTCGTTTCAAAGAATGTCACCATGGTTGATGCCTCCATCGAACTATGGCTCGCCCTCACCACGCCGGACATCTTCCACGTCTATCAGCACACTTTTTTATCTATGCTTTAGGTGAACACTCTCCAATTATTAAATCTGAAATCCGGTGACACCATACCTGTTTCCCTTATAGCCATAATCTGGGCGCAGGCCGGTCTGGATGACCGGTTGATCAGTCCCGGAGATCATACCCTGTGAGGTTCTTCTTCGCCATGAACGCCCATGACCTTGGCTACAGCAAGCTGTTTTCCCATGCCCTGATGATGCAAGATCTTGTGGCAGGTTTCATCCACGAGGAATGGGTGGCCGGACTGGATTTCAGCACGCTGGAGAAGGTGAATCCGATCTATGTGACGGATGACTTCCGCAAGAGGATCGATGATCTGGTCTGGAAAATCCGTTGGCAGGGGACGGATCGCTGGATTTTCATCTACCTGATCCTGGAGCCGCAATCCACGGTCGATGACATCATGGCCGTGCGCAACGCACTGTACGAGATGCTGCTTTACCAGGATCTGCGCCAATCCGGGAAAATTCTGGAAGGTCAAAAATTCCCACCCGTTGTTCCAGTCGTTCTGTATAATGGTTCGCAAAGGTGGACAGCGGCAATGGATGTGACCGACCTGATCGAGGAGTCCCCGCCCGGTCTGGAAGCCTACCGCCCGCGTATGCGCTATTTACTGGTGGACGCGCATCGGTATCAGGAAGGCGAACTGAAGTCCATGCGAAATGTCGTGGCAGCATTGTTCAGATTGGAGAAGAGCCGCCGTCTGGAAGATGTCCGTCAGGTGCTTGAGGAGTTGGATGCGTGGCTGAATCGTCCAGAGCAACGGGAACTACGCCGGGCGTTCGCAAAATGGTTGAGTCGGATCTTGTTGCCACGACTGGCAAAAAAGAATGTGCCCATCCCGGAGGCCATGCCGGAGATGGATGACCTGGAGGAGGTACGTACCATGTTGGCAGAAACTGCGGAAGGATGGACGAGGGAGTGGAAACGGGAAGGCCGTCATGATGGCAATGTCGATATGCTGCTGAAACAGATGCGCCGCAAATTTGGCCAGACACCAGACTGGGTGGCTGAAAAAGTGAGGGCGGCGAATCTGGAACAGATCGAGATCTGGAGTGACAATTTCGTCTTCGCCAACTCGGTGGACGAGGTCTTTGCGTCTTGGTGAGGCACTTCTTTGCCATGAACGCCCATGACCTTGGATACAGCATGCTGTTTTCCCATACCCTGATGATGCAAGATTTGGCCATGATCATCGTTTGGGCCACAAGGCAAAATTCCCGGTTCTCCTGCTTCGCAACATGTTGGGAAGAGAAGGAAATTTACGACTGGTTCCCGGATTGTCAGCCAGATTATCCCAAACGATAATCAAGGCCTCAGAAATGGACAACAAAACCGAAATAATCAACAAAATCGAAACCATTGTCCAGGAGGATGTTGGACGAAATATCAAGGATTTATGCCAGGCTGCCCAAGGTGGCTTGCATGCCATGGCGCACTCCCTGCTGCACGCCAAAACACCCTGTGTGGGGATCATGACAGGCTTTTTCATACCCGATGGCAGGCCTCCGGCGGGCGAGACGGATGGTCCTCTCGGGGCTGCCTTGCTGCTGGCCGGACTTCAAAAAATGGGTATCGCGTGTCGCCTGCTGACCGATGCACCTTGTGCAGCACTCTGCAAGGCGGCCCTGCAAGGGGCGCAGGTGACCGTTCCCATCGATATCATCAGCAACCATTTTTCTCCCGAAATGGCCAAAAAAGCCTGGCACCAGGCAGGCATGACGCACGTATTGGCCATTGAACGCTGTGGCAAAAGCAGGGATGGCACCTATCGCAATATGCGAGGAGAGGATATCCGTTCCCACACGGCATCCCTGGATGAGGTATTTACCGGGGGTGCCTGGGTCAAGTTGGCCATCGGCGACGGGGGAAACGAAATCGGCATGGGATCCATACCAAGGGAGGTCATCTCCCGATGTGTTGCCAAGGGGGCGGTGATCGCCAGCGTCACGCCGGCAGACATTCTGCTTGTCACCGGCGTCTCCAATTGGGGAGGATATGCCCTGCTGGGTGCCCTGGCCATGATGCACGAGGCGTGGCGTGCAACCGTTCTTGATGTATTAACCATTGAAAATCATGACCGTATATTGAAGTCCATGGTCAAGCATGGTCCGGCGGTTGATGGTGTCACCCTCAAGAGAAGCATGAGTGTGGATGGCTTGCCTTTGGAAAAACATCATGCCATACTGCTGAAGGTCAGGAAAATTGTGGAATAGCGCAGATTGGCATATGAAATACGAAGAATTTATCTTTAAGCATTACATGTATGAGAAAAGCAGCGGCATTCTTCGCATGGTTTATGAATATAAAAACGGTCCATCCTTCGAAGAAGTCGTCTCGTTTCCAATCAATGACAAAAAACTCTCCCATGACACTGAGAGAGCATTGGATCAGGCATTCCGTCTCATTTTTTTGTTGTCAGGAATCAGTTATTACAAGGCCTACGTCCCGGCACGACTCCGCTGCCAGGCCTTTCCGCTGGGACCCGCCATGGCTGGTTTTTTCCAAAAGGTCTATCTCCATGGTCTTGGTGAATTTGCCTTTCGGAATCAATTGAACCTGCAAGATCGCATCCATTTTGTCTGTGACAAGGTCCAGGCCGATCCTCCCGTTGCCCTGAATGCATCAAGATGCCTTCTGGTCCCCGTCGGTGGAGGAAAAGACTCCATCGTTACCTTGGAAACCCTGCGACAGGCAGGAGAGAAGATGATCATGTTTGCCCTGGGCACACACGGCGGTGTCGCAGCACCAATCCAGGATACGTTTGCAGAGTCCGGCCTGCCCTGTTTGCTTGCCAAACGAACCATTGCAAAAAACCTGCTCGAATTGAACAAACTCGATGCATTGAACGGACATATTCCGATTACCGCCATCATCAGCAGCATTGCCGTGGCCACGGCCATTCTCCATGAATTGAACGGGGTCGTGTTGTCCAATGAACATTCGGCCAGTGCGCCAAACCTGTCCATGGATGGTTTTGCTGTGAATCACCAGTACAGCAAATCCCTTGACTTCGAAATTGATTTTTCGGACTACATACACAATTATTTATCGCCCGATCTTGCATATTTTTCACTGCTCCGCCCACTGGCAGAGGCCGAAATCACCCGCAGATTCGCCAGGCTGGAAAACTATCACCAGAAATTTCGCAGTTGCAACGCAGCCTTTCGCCAGGATCCCGGCCAAAGGGAAAAATATTGGTGCTGCAACTGCCCAAAATGTCGTTTTGTTTTCCTGGCCCTTGCGCCGTTTATCGACAGGGAAAAACTTGTGCAAATATTTCAAAAAAATCTGCTGGATGATAACAGCCAGATTGCAGGATACAACGAACTCTGCGGTGTATCAGCCCACAAACCCTTTGAATGTGTCGGGGAAATCGAAGAGAGCGTCCTGCTGATGCAAAAATTGCATCGTATGCAGGCTTGGTGTCGTGATGTGGTCGTCAATACAGTCGGTCAGGCCACAGAAATGAACGATTCTGATTTTCATGGCAAGTATCAGGCGCTTTTCCAGACCAGGCATCGGCACAGACTTTCAGATCATTTCATGAAAATTCTGGATTAAAGAGTGTAAGAGGCTGTCTAACAACTTGTTTATTTCGAAAAAAAACGAATGAAAAACTGGGATGGAGGTCCAGGAGGAAGGGCTGT